>DGSM01000007.1:2264-11096 GCA_002393975.1 Clostridiales bacterium UBA4362 | reverse complement strand
AATGTCGTGATACAAAATTAGGACCAGAAGAAATTACACGTGATATTCCAAATGTTGGTGAAGATTCACTTAAAGATTTGGATGAAGACGGTATTATCAGAGTTGGTGCTGAAGTAAGACCAGGAGATATCCTAGTTGGTAAAGTTACTCCAAAAGGAGAAACAGAACTAACAGCTGAAGAAAGATTACTTAGAGCTATCTTCGGTGAGAAATCTAGAGAAGTAAGAGATACTTCACTTAGAGTTCCTCATGGAGAAGAAGGTATTGTAGTAGATGTTAAGATCTTTACAAGAGATAATTCAGATGAATTAGGACCTGGAGTAAATCAAGTAATTAGATGTTATATTGCTACAAAACGTAAAATCTCAGTCGGAGATAAAATGTCTGGACGTCACGGAAATAAAGGTGTTATTTCTAGAATACTTCCAGAAGAAGATATGCCATTCTTACCAGATGGTACACCAGTTGATATAGTATTAAACCCAATGGGTGTTCCTTCTCGTATGAACTTAGGACAGATTCTTGAGGTTCATTTAGGTATGGCTGCTAGAGCTTTAGGTTGGAAAGTTGAAACACCAGTATTTGATGGTGCTAAAGACGTTGAAATTGAACAACTACTTAAAGATGCAGGATTAAGAAGCGATGGAAAAACTGTTGTATATGATGGTAGAACAGGAGATCCATTTGATCACCCTATTACAGTTGGTGTTATGTACATGTTAAAACTACACCACTTAGTAGATGATAAGATCCATGCTCGTTCAACTGGACCATATAGTTTAGTTACACAACAACCTCTTGGTGGTAAAGCACAATTTGGTGGACAGAGATTTGGAGAAATGGAAGTTTGGGCACTTGAAGGTTATGGTGCTGCTTACACACTTCAAGAAATGTTAACCATCAAATCAGATGATGTTGTTGGAAGAGTTAAGACTTATGAAGCAATCGTTAAAGGTGAAAATATTCCTAAACCAGGAATCCCAGAAGGTTTCAAAGTTTTAGTAAAAGAATTACAAGGACTTGGATTAGACTTAAAACTTTATGATGATAAAGATTCTGAAATAGAGTTAAAAGAAGATATTGATGATGGAATTGACTTTAATTCTGTTAACAATGAACAAGGCCCAGGACAAAATGTCGTTGATCAAGGAGATCTAAAAGCTGGATATTCTGAAGCATCAAGCGATGAAGAAGAATCTAATGAACTATTTGATGATGATCTAACAGATGATATGGATGATGGTTTATTAGAAAATGATATGTTAGATGACGAAATCATTGATGAAGAATACATTGATGACGATGATGATGGAAAAACTGGTTATGAGGCCGAAGATGAAGGCTTCTATGATGATGATTCTATCTAAAAGCAAATAAAACAAATAAAAAAACAAAAAATTGAATAGTCCGTAAATTTGAAATGTATTTGCAAAAGATATTGTGCAGCAAGGAGATAATATATTTTAAATTTATGGACACCTAGATAAAAAAATATTTTAGGGGGCAAAATTTTCAGTGGAAGAATTAGATAATTTAAGCAAGATTCAAATAGGCCTTGCTTCTGATGAAACTATTAGAATGTGGTCTAAAGGTGAAGTTAAAAAGCCTGAAACCATTAACTATAGAACTTTAAAACCAGAAAAAGATGGTCTATTTTGCGAAAGAATATTTGGACCAGTTAAAGACTGGGAGTGCCATTGTGGTAAATACAAGAGAATAAGATACAAAGGCGTTGTTTGCGATAGATGTGGCGTTGAAGTTACAAAATCTAAAGTAAGAAGAGAGAGAATGGGACATATAGAGCTTGCAGCTCCAATTGCCCATATATGGTATTTCAAAGGTATTCCTAACAGAATAGCTTTAATGCTTGATATCTCACCAAGAGCTGTTGAAAGAGTAGTATATTTTGCATCATATATTGTTACAGATCCAGGTACTTCAGGACTTCAAAAATATCAAATTTTGAATGAAAAAGAGTACGTTGAAGCTGAAGAAAAATATGGTGAAGATTCTTTCAAAGCTGAGATGGGTGCAGAAGCTTTAGGAAAGTTACTTGCAGAAGTTGATATTGAAGAATTATCAAAATCTTTAAGAAAACAATTAGCTAAAGCTAGCGAGCAAAAGAAAGCTAAAATTGTTAAAAGACTTGATACTATAGAAGCTTTCAGATTATCAGGAAACAAACCTGAATGGATGGTTATGAATTGTATTCCTGTAATCCCACCAGATTTAAGACCTATGGTTCAATTAGATGGTGGTAGATTTGCTACATCAGATTTAAATGACCTTTATAGAAGAGTTATTAATAGAAATAACAGACTTAAGAGACTATTAGAATTAGGAGCTCCAGAAATCATTGTTAGAAATGAAAAAAGAATGCTTCAAGAATCAGTAGATGCTCTTATAGATAATTCAAGACGTGGAAGACCTGTTACTGGTGCTGGTGGAAGACCTTTAAAATCTTTATCAGACATGCTTAAAGGTAAACAAGGACGTTTCCGTCAAAACTTACTTGGAAAACGTGTTGACTATTCTGGACGTTCAGTTATCGTTGTTGGACCTGAACTTAAAATTTATCAATGCGGTGTTCCAAAGGAAATGGCAGTTGAGTTATTCAAACCATTCGTTATGAAAGAGCTTTGCTCAAGAGGATTAGCACATAATATTAAAGGTGCTAAGAGAATGGTTGAAAGATTAGATCCAGAGGTTTGGGATGTACTAGAGGAAGTTATTCACGACCATCCAGTATTACTAAACCGTGCTCCTACACTTCATAGACTTGGTATTCAAGCATTTGAACCAGTACTTGTTGAAGGTAGAGCAATTAAATTACATCCATTAGTTTGTACAGCATTCAATGCTGACTTCGATGGTGACCAGATGGCTATTCACTTACCATTATCACCAGAAGCTCAAGCAGAAGCTAGATACTTAATGCTTTCTACAAACAACCTATTAAAACCATCTGATGGTGCTCCAATTACAGAGCCATCACAAGATATGATTTTAGGAGCTTACTACTTAACAATGGATGTTGAAGCAGAAGAAACAGATACACCTGAAGATACTGAAAGAAAAGGTACTAAAGGTGCTGGAATGTGCTTCTCATCTCCAGAAGAAGCTGAAATGGCTTATGCTAACCATGATATTGGTGTTCATGCTAAGATTAGAGTTAGAATGAGCGAAAAAGATGAGGAAGGAAATGAGATAGATCACGGAATAGTTGAAACAACTATTGGTAGACTTATCTATAATAAAGGAATTCCTCAAGATTTAGGCTTTGTTGATAGAAGTAAGAAAGAAAATAAATTCCAACCAGAAGTTTCTTTTTCTGTTAACAAGAAAATGTTAAAGAAACTTATTGGAAAATGTTTCGCAGCTCATGGATTAGACAGAACATGCCAATTACTAGATTATATTAAATCAACAGGATATAGATATTGTACTACTGCAGGTATGACAGTTTCTCTAGATGATGTTAAGATTCCAGAAGAGAAGAAAGAATTATTAGCAGAAGGACAACAACAAGTTGATAATGTTTCTAAACAATTTGCACGTGGTTTAATTACAGATAATGAGCGTTACATGAGCGTAATTAAGATTTGGGAAGAAACAACTGATAAAGTTGCTCAAAAAATGACAGAAAACTTTGATGACTTAAACCCAATATTCATGATGAGTACATCTGGTGCCCGTGGTAATATATCACAGTTACGTCAGGTTGCTGGTATGAGAGGTCTTATGGCTTCTACTACTGGTAAAACAGTTGAAATTCCTATTAAATCATCATTCAGAGAAGGTCTAGATGCACAGGAATATTTCATTTCTGCCCATGGAGCTCGTAAAGGACTTTCTGATACAGCTCTTAGAACTGCTGACTCTGGTTACTTAACTAGAAGATTAGTTGATGTTTCTCAAGATATTATTATCAGAGAAGATGATTGTGGTACAACAGACGGACTTGAAGTTTATGAAATTAAAGATGGAAATCAAGTAATTGAAGGACTTCAAGAAAGATTAGTTGGTAGATACCCATTACAAGATATTTCAAATCCTGAAACAGGAGAATTAATAGTAGATTCTAACACAATGATTACAGAAAAAATAGCTGAAAAAATCGTTGAAGCTGGAATTGAAAGAGTAAAAGTTAGATCTCCATTAAACTGTAGAACAAAACATGGTGTATGTAGTAAGTGCTATGGTATGAGCCTTGCAACACATGATTTAGTTAGAGTTGGAGAACCAGTTGGAACTATAGCTGCACAATCAATTGGTGAGCCTGGTACACAGCTTACTATGAGAACTATCCACTCTGGTGGTGTTGCAGGTGGTGCAGATATTACCCAAGGTCTTCCTAGAGTTGAGGAGCTATTTGAAGCTCGTAAACCTAAGGGATGTGCAATTATTACTGAAATTGATGGTAAAGTTTCTATTTCAGAAGAACAGAAAAAGAAGAAGATCACAGTTACAAGCAAAGAAGACAGCAAGAGCTACTCAATTCCATTTGGATCAAAGATTATTGTTAATGATGGAGATGAGATTAAAGCTGGTGATCCATTAATAGAAGGTTCTATTAATCCTAATGAAATACTTATCATTAAAGGACCTAATGGTGTTCATGAATATCTTGTTCAAGAAATTCAAAAATGTTATAGAAATCAAGGTGTTGACATCAATGATAAACATATAGAAGTTATTGCAAGACAAATGCTTAAGAAAGTTAGAATACAAGATAGCGGAGATTCTAAATTCTTGATTGGAACTCTTCAAGATATTAATGATGTTGAAGATGAAAACAAGAAAATAGAAGCTGAAGGTGGAAAGAAGATTGAGGCTAAGAGAATTCTTCTTGGTATTACAAAAGCTTCTCTTGCTACTGATAGTTTCTTATCAGCTGCTTCATTCCAAGAGACAACAAGAGTATTAACAGATGCTGCTATCAAAGGTAAGACAGATAATTTGATTGGACTTAAAGAAAATGTTATTATCGGTAAGCTTATTCCAGCAGGAACTGGTATGGGTAAATATCAAAATACTTATATTAGTACTGAGGAAGTTGAAGATACTAATTCTAAAGCACCATCAAAAATAGATGAAATACTAGATGAAAATAACTAATTAAGATATTTAAGATATAATATTTTTTAGATTCATATGTGGGGAATGAATTCTACCTAAAAGTAGGATTTATTTCCCATATTTTTGACAGGGAGTTTTTATGATTGAATTATATGAGAAGAAACAAAAGACAAGTGAAAATCCATATGGCTCTCAAAAAGTAACTTTTGGTAACAATCCTTTTATGAGAGGCCCAGTGTTACTTTGCATAGGTGATGATCCTTCTTCTAGAAGTGTAGCCAAAAAAACTACTAATTATTTAGCAAATGTTTTAAGACTTAGAACTCAAGAAGCTGATAATGCCAGTATTAGTATGGAAAACTTTCCAATTAATTTAGTTTCATATCATTCTGTTTTACCTAGCAACCATAGCAAGAAACAGGAGATAGAGGACTTTGTAGATCAATATTTAGGACCATTAGTTCATAATAATTTTGCTAAGATTCATCCAACAAGAGCAATGAAAAACATGAGAAATGTAAACATTGCTACTTTTGGAAATGGTGCATTTGAAGCAAATAGAATTGAAGATCAATTATTAGATCTTCTTACAAGAGTTGGTTATAGTGAAGAAGAAAAAAGACAAATTCTATCACAAGTATTTGCAATATTTATTGGTGCTCCTAAGGTAAAGTTTAATGAACAATTTACAAGTGTTTCATTTACTGACTTAGAAGATAGTACAATTGATAGATCAGCAGAACATCCTGCTTTATTAAAGATATTTAGAGATAAACTTAAATATGATCCTCTTCATGAAGAATTTAGAAGTATTAATCCAAATTTCTTTGAATATTGTAGAAGAGATGAAACTACTAAACATACATTAGAGGATTATTATTCAAAAGGAAAAGCATTCCCAGTTATTATTTCAAGTGTAATGTATAGAGGATTAAATAATAGTGCAGTTAACCATGATGCAACTGAAGTTCTACTTCCTTTACACATTAGTCAATTAACTGATGATGCTGGAAATTACATGGCTCAAGCAAGACAAGGGGTTGCAACAAAAACTATTATGGATAGTTTTGACCAAAGCATTGCTTATCCAGGTAAAAAAGTTTTAACAGATGGAGAGAAGAAACTAATAGACCAATTAGATATAGCTTGCGACCATATTACTTCACTATTAAATAATAGGGAACAAAAAACAACAACTCTTCCAGGAGTTACTGCTGAAAACACAGAAACCACACTTCCTGGGCTGAATGATTCGGATTTTGATAGATAATGTATGTAGTTATATAGTTTAAAATTGAAAAGAATTGAAAAAGAAAATTTTATAACAAATAAAAAAATACCTTAGGTTTTACCTAAGGTATTTTTGATATTTAGATTTAATTGATAAATTCTTCATTAGAATTGAACATTTTTCTTTCTAGTACTATATTTTCTTCTTATTGATACTACCATTAATATTGCAGCAAGTCCTATTAATCCTATTGATAAATATTTTTGTAAATTAATATCTCCTGTCTTTGGATTTCCTGTTCCCGCCTCAATAATGTCTACTGCATCTACTGCTTCGCTAAAACCTTCTGCATCTGATAAAGTAACTTCTCCAACAGTCTTTGCTTCTATTGCATATGGTAGTACTGCTGTTGCATAAAGATCTATATTTTTGGTTGTACTATAATCATACATTTTATCTATATTTTCTATTGTATATGTCCATGTAATTGTTTTTGTTTTAGCATCATATGTTCCATCATCTAAGTCTGATTTTGCTTCATCTATTGCAAATGGTAGTGTTGTTGTTAATACTACATCAGCATTTCCTGAATACTTCTTTATTGATGCATTATAATCAATTCTATATTTTACATTATTAGAATCTTTATTTAATTTAGATTTCATTTTAACATTAGAATTAATTTCTGGTCCTTCAAATGTATTTTCCATAGTAAAGCCATTAATCTCTGTATTGAAATATCTTAAGTCACCTTCGTTAGTTTCTTCATAATTTAATGTGTAAGTTATCTCATTGCCATTTTCATCTACAGTAGGACATTCCGTAAAACTATATTCCCAAATATCATCTTTAATTGCATTTTCTTTAGTAATCACCTGTTCTTTAACAACATTAGAGCCGTTCATTAGCTTTAAAACTAATGAATTAGGAATTTTGTCTTTTGAAGCATGCCAATTGATATTTGCTTTAATATCTTGATAAGGGGGAATAGCATTATATAATGCATACATAATTATTACTTTTTGACCATTGAAATTTAGATAAGCACCTTTTACATTTTTAGATTTTCCATTTATCGATAAATCTAAATCAGTATCTATGATTGGTTCATTAGGAGATGAGTTTGGATTATTAGAAGGGGTTGCTCCTAATAATGCATTTTCAAGACCACTAGAAGGATTTGGTGCTAGCGATGCAGTTCCATCATTAATAGGATCTATTGTTGAAGCTGCCACAAATAAGGCTAGATAGGTTTTGTTTGGTAAAAATTTATCTAAAGTACTTACTTCGATTTCAGAGCCTTGGATTTCAGAGATGACTGATTCAGAAGGCATTGAACCATATTTTTCGTTAGGTAAAATCCTTATTTTTTTTAGCTTTTCTTTATAATAATCCTGATTTTCAATCTCGGGAAGACCTTCTATATCTAAATCTGAATTTTTCATAGTCATAACAGTATCGAATAAAGTAGAAATTAATTCATGAGTTTCATCAATAGATAAATCCAATTCTATCCAACACATAAGACCAGCTTCATTGAAATTATTACTATTTTCATCAGTAGCTATAATATCAAAATCAAAACTAGGTGCTTGACCAACAACTGGTATTTTAAAATTAGTTACTTCTACCTTAGCTTGGCCATTTTCTTTTGCGGAAACGACGCTTAATGAAGAAAATAATAATAATAAAATTGATAAATAACAAACTATTTTATTGAAAAATCTCATATTTACTCCCTTAATTGGTAATATTTTACTTATTCAAAATACATAATATCATCTTATTACTTTAAATCAAGGAAAACAGAGCAATGAAAATGTATTTGTAAAATATCAATAATATAGTCATTGATTTGTCATTTATTTGAGACAATAAATATTTAATATATATTA
Source organism: Clostridiales bacterium UBA4362 (assembly GCA_002393975.1). Taxonomy (GTDB): domain Bacteria; phylum Bacillota; class Clostridia; order TANB77; family CAG-508; genus CAG-793. Next base: position 2,891 of record DGSM01000007.1, on the reverse strand, counting down.
AACAATAAAAGCCTTTGAAAATTGACAATTTGCGCCTTGCGGTGCTATAATATAGCATGTATTTTTGTACAAAAAAGAAAAATAATGGTAGTAAAAAAAATAAAAAAATGATATAAACTATATAGAAAAATCCATTATTAAAAAATAGATAGAAGGGTTTTATATGCCGCACGAGGGAAAGAAAAGCGTAGAAAGTAAGCTGACTAAAAAAACAATTGCATATCTAGTAATAATCTTTTTATTACTAGTTGTTATTTGTGTGCTTAATTTTAGATTAATTATTCCTAGCATTGCTGTTTATGCTGTAATAATAACATATGCAATATTTAGTAATAGAAAAAGAAAAGAAGAAATAACTGAAGAAATTAAAGATTTAACACTAAATGTAAATAAAGCAGCAAAAACGACACTTGTAAATTCACCATTTCCACTAATTATTACAGATATGGGTGGAAAGATATTATGGAAAAGCGATAAATATGTAAGCACATTTAGTAAAATTGAAATGAATAATCATATTATGGAGATTATTAGAGAAATCAAAGTCTCTATTGATAATACAGACAAAAAGGATAAGGGGGAAGTAAATACAGAAGTATTTATTGAGAATATTCCTTATCGAGTACT
>DGSM01000007.1:0-2139 GCA_002393975.1 Clostridiales bacterium UBA4362 | reverse complement strand
TACTTTATAGATGAATCTTTAGAAGTTCAATTAGAAAATCTAGCTAAAGATACTAAACTATGTGTTGGTATTCTTATGATAGATAACTATGAAGAAGTTATTCAAAGAATTTCTTCAGAAGGAAAGCCACAATTTACAGCTAAAGTTGAAAAAGTTATATATGAATGGGCAGCTAAATATAATGGTTTAATAGTAAAATCTGATAGAGATACATTCTATTTATTCATAAATGAAAAAGATTTGAGAACAGCCAAAGCAGACAAGCTAACTATTTTAGATGATATAAAGAAAATTGATATTAATATTATTGATGGAATTCAAGCAACATTGAGTATAGCAATTTCTGATGATGGTGAAAACAATATAGAAAAAGCAGCATCAGCCAGAGCTGTTATTGATATAGCTCTAGGAAGAGGTGGAGACCAAGGTATCATCAAATTAGATGGTAAATATGAATTCTTTGGTGGAAGAACTCAAGAAGTTGAGAAGAGAACAAAAGTAAAATCTAGAATGGTATCACAAGCTCTTACACAATTAATTAGAGAATCTGAAAACGTACTTATAATGGGACATTCTAATTCAGATATGGATGCTATTGGTTCTAGTATGGGTATTTATAGATTAGCTAAAACTCTTGGAAAAGACACAAAAATTGTTAATGAGACAATAGGACCAGGAATTAGCCAATTTATTGAGATGGCAGATAAAGATGAAGAATATCATGGTGTATTTATAAACAATAATGAAGGATTAGAATTAGTAAATCCAGGAACTTTATTAGTAATTGTAGATACAAATAAAAAAGGATATGTAAATTCACCAGCTATATTAGAAAAAGTTCAAAGAATAGTAGTAATAGATCACCATAGAAGAAGTACGGATTATATTGAAGATGCAGTATTAACATTCCATGAAGTATATGCTTCATCTGCAGCAGAATTAGTTACTGAAATACTAGAATATTCTCAAACTCCATTAACATTAAAACCAATGGAAATAGAGGCTCTATATGCAGGAATTATGCTAGATACTAAAAACTTTACATTTAAAACTGGTGTTAGAACATTCGAAGCAGCAGCATTCTTAAGAAGACAAGGCGTTGATATTATAAGAGTAAAGAAATGGTTCCAAAATGATTTGGAAACATATCAAATTATTTCAAATATTGTCTCTAGAGCTGAGATTATGAATGAAAATATCGCTATCTCAACTTTTGAAGGAGATAATAAAGACACTAATATATTAATTGCTAAAGCCGCAGATGAATTATTGACTATTAATGGAATTAATTGTTCATTTGTTTTAGGAGAAATAGACGATAAAGTATATATTAGTGGTAGATCTATAGGCGATATAAATGTTCAATTGATTCTTGAAAAAATGGGTGGCGGTGGTCATATTACATTGGCAGGAGCCCAAGTTACAGGAATGACTATAGAGGAAGCAAAACAAGAACTTATCAACAGAATCAATGAATATTTCTTCGAAATAGAAAATTAAAATTTAATACATGGAGGTAGATTATGAAAGTTATTCTTTTAGATAACATCAAAGGTGTCGGAAGAAAAGATGACATTATTGAAGCAAATGATGGCTATGCAAGAAATTTTCTTATTCCTAAAGGAAAAGCAGTTGAGGCTAATAATACTAATTTAAGCAAATTAAGAGCAAAGCAATCTTCTAATGAACACAAGTTGGAATTAGAAAAACAAGAAGCAGAAAAGATTAAAGCAAAGCTTTCAAATTTAACTCTTGAAATAAAAGTTAGAGCAGGTGAGAATGGTAAAATCTTTGGAGGAGTAACCTCAAAAGAAATTGCTGACAGCTTAAAATCACAACACAATATTGATATAGACAAGAAGAAAATAGTAGTAAAAGAAACTATTAAGCAAATTGGAATTCAAAACATTGAGATAAAATTATTCCCAGGAATAGTTGGAAATCTAAAAATCAAAATTATGGGTGAGTAAATATGGAATTAGGAAAAATACCTCCTCATGATGAAGAGGCAGAGCAAGCTGTACTTGGTAGTATGTTGCTAGATAAAAATGCTGTTGTTAAAGGAATAGAAATTTTAAAACCTAGCGATTTTTATCGAGCAGATAATGCAACTATTTTTGAAGCTTGTTTAAATATTTA
>DGSM01000102.1 GCA_002393975.1 Clostridiales bacterium UBA4362 | reverse complement strand
ATTATCTCAATAATATTAATAATTGCAATTGGCTTTTCAGGATATACTTATTATAAAAACAACCATAAAGATGCGGAAGAAGTCTCATATACTCAATTGATTCAAGACATCGATGGAGACAAAATTGCAAAAATTGAGATGGTTTCTGGAGCATCATCTGTTAAGTTATCTTACAAAGAAGATATTGATGAAGCTATGAAATCAGAAGATTATGCTAACTATGTAAATGAGTTAATAGCAAATACTACTGCTGAAAATGAAGTAGCTGGTTCTACTAACGAGATTGAACAAAAAGAAAATAACAATGAAGTTCAAGAGGAAGCTAGCCCTAATGAAAAGTATTATAGTACTTTTGAACTTAAGTCTGAGGATAAGAAAACTGCTCAGATTCCTGATACTGAATCTTTTATAGAGTTAGTTCAACAGAAAAAATTAGAAGGAAAGAACTTTGAATTTGTATTAAAGAAGAGAAATCCTTTACTATCAGTAGGTGAAGTATTAATAAGTATTTTCCCAATGCTTTTAATATTTATAATGTTCATTCTTTTATTCCAAATGCAAGGATTAGGAGATAAAGGCAAAGTATATGATCCTTCTGTTTCAAGTGATAAAGTAACATTTGATGATGTTGCAGGTTTGAATGAAGAAAAAGCTGAAATGATAGAAGTTGTAGACTTCTTAAAATATCCTGATAAATATTCTGAAATGGGAGCAAAGGTACCAAAAGGAGTTCTTCTTTGTGGTAAACCTGGTACTGGTAAAACATTAATTGCTAAGGCTATTGCAGGTGAAGCAGATGTTCCATTTATTTCTATGAGTGGATCTGAATTCGTTGAATTGTTTGCAGGTCTTGGAGCTTCAAGAGTAAGAAAATTATTTGAGAAAGCTGAAAAGATTTCACCATGTATAATCTTTATAGATGAGATTGATGCAATTGGTTCTAGAAGAGAAAATGCGATAGGTGGAGATAGTGAAAATAACCAAACTCTTAACCAATTATTAGTTGAGATGGATGGTTTTGGTACTGATCAAAGTGTTATAGTTATAGCTGCTACAAATAGACCAGAAATGCTTGATGAAGCACTTCTTAGACCAGGAAGATTTGATAGAAGAATCAATATTGGATTACCTGATATTGGTGATAGAGAAGCTATATTAAAACTTCATGCAGAAAACAAGAAGATTGATAAAGATGTTGATTTAAAAGCAATTGCAGGTGATACAGCAGGATTTAGTGGTGCTGAACTTGCAAATATTCTTAATGAAGCTGCTATATATGCAACTAAGAGAAAACATAAAGCAATAAATAGTGTTGATATTGAAGATGCAGTAAAGAAAGTTACTGTTGGACTTGAGAAACACAACAAAGTTGTATCTCAAAAGGATAAAGAACTTACAGCTTATCATGAAGCAGGACATGCTGTTGTTTCAAAATATTTACCAACTCAAGATATGGTTAAGGAAGTTTCTATTGTACCACGTGGAGTTGCAGGTGGTTATACAATGTATAAAACTATTGAAGATAAATTCTATGTATCTAAAACAGAAATGCAAGAAAAATTAATATCTTTAATGGGTGGTAGAGCAGGAGAAAAAGTTGCTTTAAATGATATTTCTACTGGTGCTTCTAATGACCTTGAAGTTGCTATGAAAATTGCAAGAGATATGATTACTATTTATGGTATGGATGATAAGATTGGACCTATGTCTCTTGACCAAAATAGTGATATGTATAGTCAATTACAACTTTTAGGACCTGATATGCAAGATGCAATAGGTAAAGAAGTAAGAATTATCATGGATGATGCCTATAGTAAAGCTCAAGAAATCTTAAGAGCTCATAAAGATAAATTAGATATTGTTGCTAAATTACTTATTGAAAAAGAAAAGATTAATGAGGAAGAGTTTAAAAATATTTTTGAAAATGATAAATAATAATAGTAGTTTTATAAATTACTATAATGATTTATAAATTTTTATAAAGGAGAGAATACAAATGAGTGATGATGAAAACAAGAAAAAAGATGAAGTAACTGAAACCGAATCAAATTCAACAGAAGAAGTTAAAGAAGAAGTAGTTGAAACTAAAGCTGAGGAACCAGTTGAAGAAACAAAAACAGAAGATACTAGCTCTGAACCAGTTGTTGAAACTAAGTCAGAAGAAGTACCTGTAGCTGAAGAGCCTGAAGTTCAAACGACAGAACCTGTTGTTGAGACTAACAATGTTGAAGAACCAAAGGCAGAAATTCCTGATCAAGTAGTTAATACTTATAGTGATAATAATAACAATACAAATTATAATACTTCAAATAATCAACAAAACACTACATATACTTCTAATCAAACTGAAGATCAAGGAACAAATCCTCAAAGTGAGAAAAAAGGAATGGCAATAGTTGCTTTAATATTATCTATACTTGCATTCTTTACAAGTATATTCCTAGTAGGAGGATTATTTGGATTTGTTTCAATAATTCTATCTATTGTAGTTCTTGCTAAGAAAAAGGGTGGAAAAGGAATGGCTATTACTGCCTTAATTATTTCTATCTTATCTATGTTTGGAGCTTTAATAGGAGCATTAGTTATATTACCTATACTTGGAGTAATGGGCCTTGGAATTGCTACATATAGTAATGCATCGAAGACTATTTCTGATGGATATGACTATTACACTAATGTTGTAGAAGAAATAGAAGATGAATATGATTTCAATGAAATTGAAGACATTTTTGGATTTAACTTTACAAGTTCTAATACTACAACATCATCTAATAGTACAACAACAAATTCTGTTTCATCAAACACAACAAGAGAGACAAACACAACAAGTTTATCAAATACAGTTTCAAATACAATCTCAAAGAGTACATCAACAAGCGGAATTTCATTAGGAAATTATACAATAAAATATGGTAAATATGAGGGAGAAGCATCTGTAGAAGGTGATACATTAGTTTTGAAAGAAAATGGAACTGGTACATACAATGGTGAAAGCTGTACTTGGTCAAAAGGTACTCATGATTTTGCTCAAGATTCTTCTACAAGAGGAGATGTAAAGCAATGTATCATTTTAAAAACTAGTGATGGAAATTACTATTTTTATGCATCAAGTAATTCAACATTAACAGATGGTGATATTTCAACATTTAATTATGATGACTAAAAAATAAGAAATAAATAATTAATAATAAATAATAAATTATGAATTATAAGAATAGTTAAAAAAGATTTAAATAATAAAAACAAATAAAAACAAATAAAAACAAATAAAACAAATAAAAAATAAAGCATCCATTTCATTGAGATGCTTTATTTTTTATTAGAAGTCTTATAATAATATAAAAGATAATTATGGTAAAATTATTATCTTATTTTTAAATTAGGATTTTTATTTAAAAGAAATTCGTCTAATTTATTTTCTAAAATTTTTGATGTTTCAATTATTAGAAATAGATTTCCTATTGTAAATAGTAAACTATATTTATCACTTAGTATTAACTTTTTTAAATCAGCATAGTTCATTTTTAAAGTAGAATTTGTATTATTGCTATGTGAAATTAAGCTATCATCTTGAAAGTCTATATCTATTTCTAATTTATCTTTACCATTCAAAGATTCTTTAAAACGTTCTTTCATAACTTTAGTAATCTTTTTAGAAGAAACAAATAGTAACACTTCCATTACTATTACTCCAAGAACACCTATTATAAAGCCCACAAAAACCTGATTTGTAAAAATAGAGAATACTAGTATTAATAGTGCTAATACATGTATAAAGTTTCTGTTAGGAATCAAGTATTTTTTTATAAGGTTAAAATCATTAATATCAAATTCGGTTTTGATTTTCATATAATATTTCTCCTAAATTGCTAAGTTTGTTTCTAATTCTTTTATCTTATCACGTAGCTCTGCTGCTTTTTCAAACTCAAGATTTTGGGCAGCTGCAATCATTTCATCTGTTAATCTATCAATAGCTTGTTCTAATGTTTCATGTTCTTTAATATAGTCAACAGCATCTTTTTCAACTTCGTATGAAGCTTTTATAGTCTCTCTTATGTCTTTCTTAATAGTAGTAGGGGTGATACCATGTGCTTTATTATATTCCATTTGAAGCTCTCGTCTTCGATTTGTTTCAGAAATAGCTTTATCCATACTATCAGTAAGTTCATCAGCATACATGATTACTTCACCATCTGTATTTCTTGCAGCTCTTCCTATTGTTTGAATTAAAGATCTTTCAGAACGTAAAAAGCCTTCTTTATCAGCATCTAATATTGCAACTAATGAAACTTCTGGAATATCCAAGCCTTCTCTTAAAAGATTAATTCCTACTAATACATCAAATTTACCCATTCTTAGGTCTCTAATAATTTCCATTCTCTCAAGAGCTTTTATATCAGAGTGTAAATATTTAACTTTAATTCCAAGCTCTCCTAAATACTTACTTAAGTCTTCAGCCATACGTTTAGTAAGCGTAGTAACTAGAACACGTTCATTTTTCTTTTCTCTAATATGTATTTGTTCAATTAGATCATCTATTTGGACATCAATAGGTTTTACTGTTATCTTAGGATCTAATAATCCAGTAGGTCTAATGATTTGTTCTGCAATATTATTTTCAGAATGCTGTAATTCATATTCAGCTGGTGTAGCACTAACAAATATAACTTGATTTAATCTATCCTCAAATTCATTAAATTTAAGAGGTCTATTATCAAATGCACTTGGTAATCTAAAGCCATATTTTACTAACATTTCTTTTCTTGCACGGTCACCATTATACATAGCCCTTACTTGTGGAATAGTTTGATGTGATTCGTCTATTAACATTAGATAATCTGGTGGCAAATAATCTAAAAGAGTAAATGGGGCAGAGCCAGGAGCTCTTCCAGATATATGGCGAGAATAGTTTTCTATTCCTGAACAAAAACCTGTTTCTCTCATCATCTCTAAATCAAAATTTGTTCTTTCTTCAATTCTTTGCGCTTCAATTAATTTGCCATTATCTTTGAAGAACTTTACTTGTTCTTTCATTTCTTCTTCAATAGAGTTTAAAGCTCTTTCCATTTTGTCTGAGGTTGTAACATAGTGAGAATTTGGATAAATCATAACATGTGGGCGAGTAGCAATAACTTTTCCTGTTGTAGCGTTAATTTCAGAAATCTTTTCAATTTCATCACCCCAAAATTCAACTCTGATTCCTTTTTCAGATTCGTTTGAAGGATAGATTTCTACTACATCACCTTTAGCTCTAAAAGTACCTCTTTTAAAATCTAGTTCGTTTCTATCATATTGCATATTAATTAGTTTTTTTAGAATAGTATTTCTTTCAGCTTTCATTCCAGGACGTAAACTCACTATCATGTTTTCGTAGTCGATAGGATCTCCTAAACCATAGATACAAGAAACAGAGGCTACGATAATAACATCTCTTGTTTCAAAAAGAGCAGCTGTTGCAGAATTTCTTAGTTTATCTATTTCATCATTTATAGATGCATCTTTTTCTATGTAAGTATCTGATTGTGGAATATAGGCTTCTGGTTGATAATAATCATAATATGAAACGAAATATTCAACACGATTCTCAGGAAAGAACTCTTTAAATTCTGAATATAATTGTCCGGCTAAGGTTTTGTTATGAGCTAAAACAATAGTAGGCTTTTGAACATTTTGGATTATATTGGCCATAGTAAAAGTTTTTCCTGATCCAGTTACGCCTAATAAAGTCTGATATTTTTTACCAGACTTTATTCCATTTGAAAGATATTCAATTGCTTCTGGCTGGTCACCAGTAGGCTTATACTCAGAATGTAATTTAAACATTATTATCTCCTTTTAATCATCTTTAAGAGTAATACTAAATTGTGTTGCAATTCCTACAACAGTAACTGCTATTCCTATAATTAATGCTAAAGAATATGACATAGGAACCAACTCTGGTAAATAAATATATACTAAACTTCCAGCATATAAACTTGCAACAATAATAAATATTGGCTTGGTATAACTTAATGCTATACCACCTAGAACAACAGATATTATTCCTTTTATAACAAAATTGATTATTTCTTGATCAACATGTATAAACTTACTTAACATTGAAAAGGCAAGGTATGTAACTGCAACAAATATAGCCGCTTGTTCAATTTGAAATCCAAGGAATGCAAAAATACAACCTAAAATAACTCCAACTAAAAGAATTATTGCTACACTAATTCCATCAATAGCCATAGGCAAAATAGTACTTGCTAATATAAAACCAAAAATAAACCATACAATTGCTAAAGTTACTTTCTTTAATTTGTATCCAAATAGTGCAAGATAAGCAGCTATTACTAAAGCAATGATTGGAGTTGCTACATTAACACCTGGGATACCTGCAAATGTTTCTGTAAGTGTAATACTAGATGAATGAATATTTGATAAGAATTGATCCATATATATCTCCTTTTTATTTTTTATAAATTTTATAGTAATTAACAAATGTTATTTATGATTCTATTATATTATATTTTATTGAAAATTTGTATAATTTTAGGGTTGAAAATACAAAATTGATTTGATATATTAAATCCAAGAGGTGAAATAAATGGAAAATGTTATGGAAGCAAAAAGAATTCCTAGAAAACCAAAGATAATTAGATTAGAAAAGTTTGATTATCTATTATTGTTAGGACTTCTTCCTATATGCATTAACCTAGTTTCTTCAATTTACAAGTCTACACAGGTTAATTGGAGCATAGTTACAAATGAAGGCGAAACATCACATATTAAGAGTGGATTCTTATATTATTTTGGAAATACAATAGATAATCATAAAATTATTTTTTTAATTGCTTTTGTGCTTATTGGATTTTCTGTATTTAGAATTGTTAAACAATATAAAAATACAGAGCTACAAATAAGAAAAGCAAGGAGAAAGCTTCATAAACATTCTAAAGAGGAATAAATGAAATATTATAACAAAAGAGAATTAAAAGATAAAATTGATACTAGAAATAAATTTAAAAAAATCTTTAAATTTATTCTTTCACCAATATTAATTATTATTGTTCTATTTAATTTATATATAGTTTTTCAAAAAATAACACATCCTAATCAAGTGGTTACTATATTTGGCTATAGAACTTATATTGTATCTTCTGGTAGTATGGAACCATTTTTAGAAGTAGGAGACATTATATTAGTTGATAAAGTAGAAAATGCTGAATCAATAAATGTTGATGATATTATTACTTTTTCTAATGGTGAAGGAAAAGATATTACTCACAGAGTAATAGAAATAAAAGATGTTAACAATAATAAGTTTTTTGTTACCAAAGGTGATAACAATAATGATAAAGATGGTAATGAAGTAAGATTTGAAAACATTAGAGGTAAATATAGCAACAAGATTGATGGTATAGGAAAATTTATATTAAATGTTAAAACATCATTTGGTGCAATTAGTTTTGTTATTGTGATATTTGCAATATACTTCTGGATGGGAAAAAGGGAAGATAAAGAAATAGAAAGACATTTAAAAAGAACAGAGGCGGAGCTTGGTATTCATCTTAAGAAATATGGTTTAGATTCAGATGGAGAAACAGAAGAAAAGAACTATACAAACACAGATAATGATGATATTGAAGAAGATTCTGAAGATTCTGAAGATTATGAAGAAATAGACGATGAAGATGAAGAAGGTGATGATGAGTAAAAGATCATAAAAAAATATAAAAATATAAAATTAATAAAATAATAAAATAATAAAATAATAAAATATTAAAATACACCAACAAGAGTTGGTGTATTTTTTTATATATTTAATATGATTAGTAAGTATTATTCATCAAATACTGTACTTTTATGAGGAGCAACTTCATATTTGATTTCAAATATATCGAACTTTTCTAATTCGTTAGATTTTAAACAATCAAGATAAATGTCTAATTCATTTACTGATTTACAAGCAGTGATAATGGCTGGATTTAATAATGATTTAAAGGTAAGCTCTAAGGCTAAATCCATTGAAGCTACTAAACCTTTACCTTCACGTTTTCTCATTAGATTAAAACCTTCTCTGAATCTTGCAATTGAAGCATTTCTGTATCTACTAATTGGAACAGTAAATTCTTTTTTAATTGTTTCTTGTAAAGAATCATATCCATTCTTAGATTTTGCTTTATTTAGTTCACTTACTGTATATGGTAATTCAACAACACCTTTGCGAGCAGAAATAAGAAGAATTTTATTATCTTTAATTTCTTCTTCAGATGAGTCATCGTTTCCTAGAATACTGCTTAATTTTTTTATTTTTTCAGCACTTTCATCTTTTCCAACTTTTGTACTTGCAGGATTATATATAAAGTCACTATTTTTAACATATTCAGCATAGAAATTATTGATCTTAACATTATCTTCTAGAATATGATTATTTACTTCAGTTGCTAAATCGTTAAATTGATTTACATTCATATCAAATTTCTTAGTTTTAGTAATATCTTTTCCTATATAAGAAATTCTAATAGAATTCATCATTTCTCTTAGTTTCTTTAGATTAGCAATAGTATCACGTAAATAGTTAAAATTTTCTTTTAAATTCATCAAAAGGGAAGTAAGCTCTGAAGCATTATCCAGACTGTCACTAGTTTGAATTAAACCATTAATATCTTCAAGGCATTTTAAGACATTATCTAATTGAACCTTTTGAGTATCTATTTCCTTATTAAGACTATTTATTATTTCATCAGCTTGAAGTTCTAAACCTTCATTTTTATTGTAATAAATTACCATTAATATATCCTTCTTCGTTAGTCTTTTTAATTCATTTTATATTGTAATAAAGATAATATCACGCTTCAATCAATTGGCTGTTTTTGTAATAAAAAAATAATAATGTATTTGTTTTTTTATTTTAATATGATAAAATTATTATAGTTTAGAAATTAAGGATGCTCTATGTATAATTTTTTTATAAGTAACAATAATTTTACAGATGATAAAGCAATTATAAATGGTGAAGATGTTAATCATATAAAAAATGTACTAAGAATGGAAATAGGAACAAAGATATATACAACAAATAGTGATTCACATTTAAAATATCTATCTGAAATAATTAGTATTAGTAGTGAAGAGGTTATATGTAAAATCATTGAAGAAATACCATCTACAGAGTTACCTATAAACATTACATTGTTCCAAGGATTACCAAAAGCAGATAAATTAGAATGTATAATAGAAAAAGCTACTGAATTAGGCGTAAGTTCAATAGTACCTGTTGAAATGAGATTTTCTATAGCAAAAATTAAAAATGAAGATCAAAAGAATACTCGTTGGAATAAGATAGCTGAAAGTGCAGCAAAACAATCTAAACGTAATATGATTCCTAAAGTAGAGTTTACTATTGACACAAAAGAGTTATTAAATAGAATGTCAGACTTTGATTTAGTATTAGTTGCATATGAAAATGAATCAAAACAAACTTTAAAAGATGTGTTAAAAGAATTATCAAAAGAACAAATAAAAAATGTAGCAATTATAATTGGCCCTGAAGGTGGGGTAGACAATAAAGAATTGGAAGCATTTATATCAAATGGAGCTAAATGCGTTTCACTTGGAAAAAGAATTTTAAGAACAGAAACTGCTCCAATTACATTACTTTCAATGTTAGTATATGAATTTGAATTATAATATTTTATGAAAGGACTAAAAAGTGCCTGACAAAAAGAACGAAAGAAAAGACAATAAAGAAATAAAAATTACTGATAAACAATTATCTGTGATAAAAGAAGAGATAGATCATATTAGATTTAACATGAAACTTAAAAGAAGTCCTTCTTATACCAAGATATTTAAGAACATAATAATCGGAATACTAATGTTAGTATATATGTATCTACTAATTGTTGGATATGAGTTTATTGGATTTGATACTTATTTTAAAACAATCACAATATTACAATATGTTTTAGGAATAGCAGGACTTATATTAATTGAAGTTAGTTATCAAAAAACTAATATATTGTTAGGAAGTCATGGACTAGAATTAATTTTATTATCTTTAATTACATTAATTCTAGTAAACCTATTTTCTAAAAGCTACATCTATATTTCAAAATACGAAGTAGGATGCATTATAGTAATAACCGTTTATTTTTTAATAAAGAGTATTTTAATTAGATATATAGATTATAAAAAAGAAGAAGAAAAAGAAATAGAGGAAGAATAATTCCTCTATTTTTATATTTATTCTATTTAATTTTACTTTATGTAATGTTTGG
>DGSM01000082.1 GCA_002393975.1 Clostridiales bacterium UBA4362 | reverse complement strand
GAAACCGTAGAAATAATAAAACAATCAAAGATTCCTGCTATATTAGTTATAAATAAAATTGATTTAATAGGAAAAGCTAAAGTCGCAAGTCTTATTAATGAATATAAAGAATTGTATGATTTTAGCAGCATTATTCCAACATCAATAAAAAATAAAACAAATAGTGATGCAATCATTCCAGAAGTTAAAAAGTTATTAAAAGATGGTCCTAAATTCTATGATGAAGGAACTTATACAGATCAAAATCTTCGTGAGATGGCTTCTGAAATAATACGTCAAAAAACATTAAAGTTACTAGATGATGAAATTCCACATGGAATTTTAGTTGAAGTAACAAAAATGAAAACAAGCAAGACTAGAACAAATGAGAAAATATTCAATATAGATGCTTCTATATATTGTTTAAGAGAGTCCCATAAGGGTATTATTATTGGAAAAAATGGACAAATGCTTAAACGAATTGGGACTTATGCAAGAGAAGATATTGAGAAAATGGTTGGGAGAAAAGTTAATTTGCAACTATGGGTAAAAGTAAAGAAAGATTGGATTAATGATCAAACAATCGTAAAACAATTCAAAAATAAGGTTTAAAATGAGTGTTTTTAAAACAAAGGGAATAGTTCTTCTTGAAAGTAATATGGGTGACAATGATAAGATGCTAACCATTCTTACTCCTAATGGTAAGATTGGTTGTAGTGCTAAGGGCGCAAAAAGACCTAAAAGCAATCTTATGGCTGGCACCCAATATTTGTGTTTTGGAGAATTTAGTTTATATAAGAGTGCTTCTAGCTATACAATAAATATAGCAGAACCTATAGAGATTTTTTATAATGTAAGATTAGATATTGATAAACTAACATATGCATCAAAAGTTACTAAACTAGTAAATGAGGTGACAGATGAAAATCAAAATACCTATAGAGTATTACAACTTACATTAAATACAATTTATATGTTTTCCGAATCTGATAAAGATTTAGATTTTATATATTCTATATTTAAAATGAGACTTCTAAGTATCATAGGATTTAAACCAGTGATAGAAGGTTGTAGTACTTGCAATGAAAAGAAGGTAAGTTACTTTAGTCTTAAAGATAATGGATTCAAATGTGAAGCTTGTGGAAAACAAGATAAAGGAGCCATTAAATTGTCTGATACGACCATTAAAGCTATTAGGTATATAATTAGGTCAGATGCCAAAAAAATCTACTCATTTGACCTTTCTGATGAGAATAAGGCACAATTAAAAATGGTTGCTAAGCTTTATTTAAATAAATGTCTTGATAAAGAATTTGATTAAATCGCTCTTCCAAATGTCGAAATTGGTCGAGCGATTTTTCTTGACTTTGCAGACTTTCGCTTTTATACTAAATCCAGAATTATTAATTCATAAATTTTTAAATCAAAAATTTTTAATCTAGTTAATCCCTAATTTTTTCTATGGAACGGAGTTTGGGGATGCTTCTTTCCAAAAAGCGAGGAGTAAATTGAATAAAAGTAAAATTATAAGTGTAGGTATAATTGGCTTAAGCCTTATATCTTTATTAAGTAGGCCTAACAAAGTTATGGCATCTACAACATGTGGTGAAATACCAGATGGTGAAGTTAAATATGTAAATGCAACATTTGTGGATATTAATCCAGAAGAATATAATTCAAGACTTAGAGGAATCTCTGCAGAAGAATATTATAAATTATGGACCAATGAGAAAAAATCAATATATGATGAGAAATCAATCTTGTTTGGATCTACAGAAGGAAGAGTTAGAGGAGGATTTCAAAATGGGTTTAGTAGTCCAGGAATTGCAATAAATAATAATGGTGTAATACAAGGATTAGTAAAACCTTCATTAGTGAATAATAAAATACAAGTTGTAGATAAATACAATAATGGAGAAACTTTGTTTCCAACTTCTTCAGGAAGAGGATATGATGAAGTTCTTTCTAATTGGAAGTTTCCTTTTAAAAGGGAAAACAATGGCTATTATAGCTTTAATAGTGATGATTACCATGTAACTAGAGATTACAATAGCAAAACTTTTAAGCTACATGCAGGAAGTAGAGGAGGATTTTATCCTTTTAATAAATGTAGTGATGATACCAGTAGCAATGAAAGTAGTAGAGATTTATTTTTTAGTGCGAGATTTGATATACCATTTTTAATGCCAAGTGATGGAAAAGTTTTAAATAGTAGTACCAATGAAAAAGAAGATATGGTATTTAACTTTTCAGGAGATGATGATGTTTGGATATTTGTAGATGGAAAGTTAGTACTAGATTTAGGAGGAAATCATTATAGACAAACGGCAAAAATCAATTTTGCAACTAATAAAACTTATATTAGTTCAATACTGCAAACTGATGGGACAAATAAAAATAATGTTACAGGAACAGCCTTTGCAAATGGAAAACTTGCAGAAGGAAAGCATACTTTATCAGTTTTTTATATGGAAAGAGCAGGAGGAGCATCAAATCTTCTAACTACATTTAATCTTCAAAGCTCTGGCTTGGAAGCAAGATACATAGATAAAACAACAAATAAGATTTTAGATAAAGATATTTTTTCTGGAGCTGTAGGAAATAAACTAAGTGTAAAAGCTAAAGATATAGAAGGATATACTTTAGTAGAAAGTCCTGAAAAATTAGAATATACATTAACCGAAGATCTTCAAATTGTAAATTTTTATTATATGAAAAATGCAAATGTTATAGCTAAGTATTTAGATGAAAATGACAAAATGGAAATTAGCGAAAAAGAGATTACTAAATACAAAGAAGGAGATGATTATAGTACTACTAAAAAGGAGATACCAAATTATACTTTTACAAGAGTAGAAGGACATCCTTCAGGTAAAATTGGAAGAGAAAATATTAATGTAAATTATTATTATAAATACAATTGTGAATTAAAAATAAATTATATAGATAAAACGACAGGAAAGGTTATGGATAATGAAACCAAAAATGGACTAGAAGGAGAAGAACTTAGTTTAAATCATAAAGACTTTGATAACTATAGATTGATAGAAGGACCTGAAGATGGAACTAAAACCAAATTTACTAAAAAAGAACAAGAAATAAATTATTATTATATTTATGTTGGAAAAATAAAGGTAAACTATATTGTTCAAGATACTGGAGAGGTTCTAAACTCATATGAAGAAAAAAAAGATGAAGGAACAATAGTAAATACTACAGCTAAAGAATTTGAAGGATATAAACTTATAGAAAAACCAGAGATGGAAACTCATACAATTGATAGAGATTATTGTGAAATCAATTACTATTACAAAAAGCTTTTATTTAATCTTAAAGTGGATATGAATATGCAAAAAAGCATAATTAATCAAAGCTTCTTTGCTCTTAAAGGAAAAATTGGAAAAATAGAGATGAGAATAAAAGAGGCGAATAGTAGTGCTAATTGTAAAATATATTATTTAGTGAGAGTGGCGAATACAGAAGATAGAACAGGAAGCGGAAAAATTGTGGAAAAGATTCCAGCTAATTATTATATGCTTCAAGAAGAAAATTCTAATTGGACAATTGGAGATAATGAAGCTTTTATTGAAGTTAAAGACTTAAAAGGTGGAGAATGGAGAGAATATGAACTTGTGCTAACTAAAAAACAAGGAGTAGATATATCTCAGACAATTTCTAATAATATAGAAATTGTTTCAACATCGTATGAGGAAACTTCGTTAAATGACAATTCAGATAAGAATGATTTAGTAATACTTCCTAGAACAGGACTAATTGGTATTATAAAGACTAATAAAAGAATCTTTGGATTAGCCAGTGTGTTAGTCATTGCATTAAGTTCAATCCTGGTAATTATTAGAAAAATAAAGGTGAGAAACCTTGAAAATTAAGGAAAATTGTGGTATTATATTAACGTTAATTTTAAGAAAAGAGGGCAAAAAAAATGACTCCAATCTTCGATTGGAAAAATGACATTAATGAACAAGAATTAAATACTATAATTGATTCTCTTAGAGCAGGAAATCTTGTTATTGTTCCAACTGAAACTGTGTATGGACTAGCTGCAAATGGAACAAATGATGATGCTTGTGAGAAAATCTTTTTGGCAAAGGGAAGAAAACAAGACAACCCTCTTATTATTCATGTCTCTAACAAAGACATGATTGACGAAATCACAGAAAAAAGAACTCCTATGGAAGAAAAGCTTATTGATAGCTTTATGCCAGGACCTTTTACTTTGATTTTAAGAAAAAAGAAAACTATTTGTGATGTTGCTACTTGTGGAGGAAAAACAGTTGGTATTAGAATGCCAAGCAATAAGATAATCCATGAAATAATTGATAAAAGTGGTATTCCTATTGCTGCTCCTAGTGCTAATGTTTCAGGAAGACCAAGTGGTACTAATATAGCAGATATTTATGATGAATTTGATGGTAAAGTAGATTATTTTATAGATGGTGGACAATGCAAAATTGGTATAGAATCAACTGTTGTAAAAGTTGAAAATGAAGTGCCAATTATACTTAGACCAGGATTTGTTACCGAAGAAGATATTAAAAAAGTATGCGGAAAAGTAGAACTAAGTAAGAATTTATTTAAAGTAGTTAGCGATAACGAAAAAGTTGAAAGTCCTGGAATGAAATATAGACACTATGCTCCAAAGACTAAATGTGTTATGATTGGCTATGATCAAAATCAAATAAATAAAATAAATAAAATTTTAAAAGAAAATAAATCAAAAGGAATAAAGACTTGCTTCTTAGGATTTAAAGAAGATAGAGATAAGATCGATATACAAGATGATTTATTTATTGAAATGGGAAGCAAAGAGAATCTAGCTTCAGTATCACAAAATATATTTACAGATTTGAGAAAAGTAGACAAGTTAAATTGTGATCAAGCGATAATTGAAGGAATCGAGAGAGAAGAATTAGGACTTAGTATAATGAATAGGCTTGTTAGAGCTTGTGAAAATAATGTTCTATAAGTGAGGGTGAAATGTATTTAATAGTTGGTTTAGGAAATCCAGAACCAGAATATTCAATGACAAGACACAATATGGGTTTTGATGTAATTAATAAATTATCAAAGAAATATGATATAAGAGTTGAGAAAAAGAAGTTCGATGCTTTAATTGGTTCAGGAGAAATAGAAGGAGAAAAAGTTATTCTATTTAAGCCTCAAACTTTTATGAATGAAAGTGGACAAGCTCTAAGAAAAGTTATGGATTTTTATAAATTGCATACTTCAGATATAATCATTATTTATGATGATATTGATTTACCAGAATGCACAGTAAAAATTAGAAAAAAAGGTGGAGCTGGAAACCATAATGGAATGAAATCTGTTGTGGAAGTCTTAGAAGACTTAGATTTTGCAAGAGTTCGTATAGGAACAGGACAACCAGAATTTAAAGAATTATTAATTTCTCATGTTATTGGAAAGATGAGTGAGGAACAATATAAAGTTTTAGAACCTGCTATTGATAAAGCGACTTTAGCTACTATAGATATTATTAAATATGGAGTAGATAAAGCGATGAATCTTAATAATTAAAGAGGACACAATGTATAGACTAGAGATTATAAAGAAGGCTGAAAACATAGCAATAAGTGTATATGAAGATGATATCTTTGTAGAATATTATGAAGAAAAATTTGATGAGCCAAGACTTGAAGGAAACATTTATTTAGGAGTTGTTAAAGACATTGTTCCAGGAATGCAAAGTGCATTTTTGGATATTGGAGAAAAGAAAACAGCTTTAATACATATAAATGATTTAATTCCTAAGATAAGTGATGTTACTGGAAATCTTAATTTAGATATTTCAAAATATGACATTAAAGACTATGTAAAAAAGAAAGATAAATTAGTAGTACAAGTTAAGAAAGATTATTCAACAGAAAAAGGTTCAAGAGTTACAACTGATTTAAAACTTGTAGGACAATATGTTATTTTATTACCTAATTCAAAATTCGTTACCATATCACAAAAAATTGCTAAAGAGAAAAAAGATGAATTAGTTAATATGGTAAAGAAATATATTCCTGAAAATATGGGAGCTATTATAAGAACTATTGCACAAGATGCTAGTGAAGAAGCTATTAGCCAAGATGTTTCAGGATTAGTATCATTATTTGATGATATTAATGAAGTGGCTAAAGCAAATAGTAATACCAATCATGGAATAAAACTACTAGATGATAGAGGAATTCTAGGAAAGCTAATTATAGATTTAGCACCATATGGATTAAATATAGTTACTGATAATAAACAAGTTGCAAAATTTGTAGAAAATATAAGTTCTGGAATAGAAGTAAAAATAGAAGAACTAAAAGAAAATGTTAAGCCTAACAGAAAAGTAAGCCTAAAGAGTGGAGGTTTTATTACAATAGATCCTACTGAAGCTTTGGTTACTATTGATGTTAACTCAGGACGTTATATTGGAAAAGAAAGATTTGAACAAACTGCCCTAGAAGTAAACTTAGAAGCAACAGAAGAAATTGCTAGACAAATAAGATTAAGGGACTTGGGTGGAATTATAATAATTGACTATATAGATATGGTTGAGGAAAAGAACAAGCAAGCTGTAATGAAACATATGGAAGAATGCATGAAAAAAGACAGAAGTAAAGTACAAGTTGTAGAAATATCAAAATTATGCTTGTTGGAAATGACTAGAAAGCCTATATTTGGAAGAAAAATATAGAATAACAAAAAAATAAATAATAAATAATAAAAAGATCCAACTTTATAGTTGGATCTTTTTCATTTCTTCATTTCTCTTTATTTTTAATGTAGTTGTTTTAATTAAAGGCTCATCAGTAATTAATACTTTTCTTATGTATTTATAAGCAGGCATTTGTTTATTAATAGTTTCTTTAATATCATTTTCAATTAATTCTTGATATTTGGATTCATCTTGATTTGCAAAATGTTGCTTGATTTTTTCTTTATCATAAACTATTTTAGCACATAAAATTACATCTTCATTTCTATCATTTCTTGTATCGTCCTCATGACCAAATACCATGCTTTCAGCTACATAAGGAAGTTTATTAATTAAAAATTCAAGTTCCTCTGGGAAGATTTTCTTTCCATTTTTTAAAACTATCATATCTTTAATTCTACCAGTGATGAATATGAAACCATCTTTATCAATATAACCTGTATCACCAGTACGGAAATAACCTTCTTCATCAAAAGCTTCTTTAGTAGCTTCTTCATTGCCATAATAACCAAGCATAGCAGCATCTGTTTTTATTAGTAATTCACCAATACCATCTTCATCAGGATTTGCAATTTTAATCTTGTTTTCTGGAAGTATTAATCCAACAGATCCAGGTCTTCTATCACGGAAGTTTTCAACTGCAACAGCAGAGCA
>DGSM01000107.1 GCA_002393975.1 Clostridiales bacterium UBA4362 | reverse complement strand
CAAAGCTTGTTGGAGAAGATATACCATATTTAGTAAGAATAGTCACAGTAGTAGATACATTTGATGCTATGACATCAAACAGATCTTATAGAAGAGCTTTATCTCTTGATGCAGTTAAAGAAG
Source organism: Clostridiales bacterium UBA4362 (assembly GCA_002393975.1). Classification (GTDB taxonomy): domain Bacteria; phylum Bacillota; class Clostridia; order TANB77; family CAG-508; genus CAG-793. The sequence continues at coordinate 28,728 of DGSM01000107.1, read as the reverse complement.
AGATAGAAAAATGCAAGGGTACTCAATTTGATCCTGTTATAGCACAAACGTTCTTAAATATTATAGATTCTGATGAAGTAAAAGAAATACAAGAACAATTTAAATATTCAGAATAATAATATAAACAAAAAACAGTATAGTAAAAACTATACTGTTTCTTTTTTAATCTATTCCTAGATAATCATTATAGGTTGTTTCTCTATCAACAAAGCCATCACTTTTTATATCAAAAATTCTGTTGGCAACAGTTTGAGTTAATTGATGGTCATGTGATGTAAATATAATGTTTCCTGGAAATTTTATCATACCATCATTTAAAGAAGTAATTGCTTCCATATCCAAATGGTTAGTTGGTTCATCAAATATTAGGAAGTTTGCTCCTGAAAGCATCATTTTAGATAATACACATCTCACCTTTTCCCCACCTGATAATACATTAACTTCTTTAAGAGCTTCTTCTCCAGAGAATAACATTCTTCCTAAGAAAGATCTAACAAAAGTTTCGTCAGGATCTTTTGAGTATTGTCTTAGCCAATCAGTAATTGACTCTTTTCCTGTAAATAAGTAATTATTGTCTTTAGGAAAATATGAACTTGTTATAGTTGTTCCAAACTTTACTTCTCCTGAATCAGGTTCTAACTCTCCGGCAATTATTTGGAATAAAACTGTTATTGCATTTTCATTATCTGCTAATACCATTATCTTGTCATTAGCTTTAACTTTAAAAGAAATATTATCTAATAATTTTACTCCATTTATTGTTTTAGATAGGTTTTTAACTTCAAGTATTTCATTACCTGGCAATCTATCTGGTTTAAAATCTACATATGGATATTTACGATTAGATGGAGTCATATCTGCAAGTTCTATCTTCTCTAATGATTTCTTTCTTGATGTAGCTTGTTTAGATTTAGAAGCATTAGCACTAAATCTTGCAATGAACTCTTTAAGTTCTTTAATCTTCTCTTCTGCCTTCTTATTTTGTTCTCTTTTTTGTTTTAATAATAATTGTGATGATTCATACCAGAAATCGTAATTTCCTGGATATAGTTTAATTTGACCAAAGTCAACATCACAAATATGTGTACAAACTTTATTTAAGAAATATCTATCATGAGAAACGATTATTACGGTATTTTCATAGTTTATTAGAAATTCATTCAACCATGAAATAGTTTTAAGGTCTAAATCGTTTGTAGGCTCATCTAGAAGTAATATATCTGGATTTCCGAAAAGTGCTTGGGCTAATAAAACTTTAACCTTTGATTTAGGTTCAATTTCACTCATTAATTTATAATGATCTTCTGGTGCAATTCCTACATCATTTAAAAGGTTTTCTGCATCTACTTCTGCATTCCAACCGTCTAGTTCAGCAAATCTTTCTTCAAGTTTTGCAGCTTTCATACCATCTTCTTCACTAAAATCAGGTTTTGCATATAAAGCATCTTTTTCTTGCTTTATATCATAAAGTTCTTTATTTCCCATTATTACAGTATCTATTACTGTATATTCTTCAAATAAGAAGTGGTTTTGTTGTAATACTGATATTCTCTCTGTTTTATCCTTGGTTACTTCACCTTTGCTAGGCTCAATTTCTCCAGATAAAACTTTAAGAAAAGTTGACTTACCTGCCCCATTTGCTCCTATTATTCCATAGCAGCAACCCTTATTAAATTTTAAGTTAACATTTTCGTATAAGCTTCTTTTACCAAATCTTACACTTACACCATTTACTGTTAGCATTATATTATCCTTCCTATATTTACTTTCTTAGCAAGTGTTCTATTTATTATTTTATTTTCTTTTTTTAATTTATCTATTTTTTGTTTAAGTTCTTTTTTGTTATCATCTCTAACTGCTTTTCTATATGAAGTAATAATTTGTTTTACTGTTTTTGAAATTATTTTTTTATCTTTTTCACTTAAATTATTATAAGTTTTTAATACAGTTCCCACTTTGCTTACCCAATTTGTGGATAATTCTTTTAATGATGTAGCCTCAGTTGAATATAAAACTTCGTAAACACTATCTATAAATATTTGTCTTTGCTCTAATGATAGGCTTTTTATCCAATTTGATATAGCTTTATTCATTATTTGACTTGCTTTAGTTGTATTTTTTACAGAAATTAGTTTATCTTTTTCAACTAGCCAAGAGAAAATATCATGTTGTAAAATCGCTTTTTCAACACTAAGTACTACTGTAAATTTTTCATCTTGTGTTAAAAGCATTCCAACAATTGAGTCTTGTGGAATATACTCATGTAACTTTGGTAACATTTCTTTATATTCTTTACTTTTAACAAAGTCGGTTCTAAATCCAGGGCCATCATAATTAATAGCTTTTATTATTCTAGCTTTATTTCTTTGAGATGCTTTAACAGCTGCATATATCGCAAGATTTCCTCCTTTAGAATGTCCTCCTAAAATAAATCTTCCTTTATATGATTTAGCAATATTGTCAAAATATTTCTTAGCTTCTATTTGAGCTGGAATTTTATCCATAAATGACATGTTAAAGTTTTCTTTCCATGCATATAATGAATAATCTGTTCCACAATAAGATACGTAGTGTAGATTATTTGCAATATGTATAGTAATTGCTGAAAATTGTTTTTGCTCTTCTAAGTCATTATGTTTTATATAATCAGTAATTGTTACTTCATCATATCTTTTACTTTCACCAAGCTTTTGTAATAATTCTTTATCACCTTTCCAGATAAAATCTTTATCTGTGAAGCTTTCCATTTTTTTAGCAATATCTTTAAATTTTTCTGTAGGTTTCATTTTTATTCTATCATATGGAAAGTAAGATACACGAGCAAGTATTAGCTCATCTATTTCATTAATTTCAAAATCTGAAAATTCCAGATCACCTCTCCAGTCTAAATAATCATGAATATTTGCCATAAGCATCTCCTATTAAAAACTACTTAATATAATATCATAATTTATGCCATATTTCCATAGAGATAAAATGATAATAAAAAAAACATCTTTTACAAGATGTTTAAATGGTGCACCACCGGGGGGTCGAACCCCGGACCTCCTGATTAAGAGTCAGTTGCTCTACCAACTGAGCTAGTGGTGCATAATGGCGGAGATTGAGAGATTTGAACTCTCGCGGCCCTAAAACGAACCCTAACAGTTTAGCAAACTGTCCCCTTCAACCACTTGGGTAAATCTCCATGTAGTTTGTCAAACTTTAAAAAAATGGCGCAGAGGGTGGGATTCGAACCCACGATAGGCTCACACCTATGCCAATTTTCAAGACTGGTGCCTTAAACCAACTCGACCACCTCTGCGTGTTAGTTAATACTAAAATATTAACTTGGAACATCATTAATATTAACACAATAAAAGAATTGTGTCAATAAAAATTTGTGTTTAATTTTTAATTATCACTATTTATAGCTTTGCTTATAGCATCTCTCTCTTCTGATGATAGTGGATATATTGAATCAGCTTTTATAATAGGTTTAGCAAAAATGTTTGAACTGTCTTCTCCATAAATACTATTAAATAAAATACCATCATTATTTCTATTTAATAAAGCAAGTGCAAATGATAACTTATTTTTAGTATTTGAATATGTATCATATTTCACTAAGCCTATTTTAGTGATACTTTTTCTAAGTTCATTATTTAAAGAATTGCAATATTCTACTATTTCATTGTTACGCATTTTAACTTCATCTACATCATTTAAATACTCTTTAAGAGATGAAACTATATCTTCCCCTTTACCTAATATTGCAACATATTCTTCATATCTTTTCTTTGTTCTATAACTTAAATAAATACTGATGATAGATATAACAATTGCAATAATAGCTATTGCTAAAGCAACTATAATAAATACATCACTATTTATTAGATCCTTAATCATTTTTATTCTCCTACTAACTATATTTTTTAGCTTTTGTATTTTGTCTTTTGTAGGTGAATTTTATCAACTTAATTTAGCATGTCTAATATTCTTTCTAGTTCTTCATTAGAAGAATATTTGATAACAATGCTTCCTGATCTAGAACCTGCTTTTAGTTGACATTTTGTTCCAAAGAAATGTTCAAATCTATCTTCTATGTCTCTATAAACAGCTTCATTTTTAGCATCTTTTTTAGGAGCTTTCTTCTTATTTTTAAGAGTTCTCTCTAAATCTTTAACTGTACCCCCACTCTCAATTATTTTAAGTGCTAATTTATATTGTTGTTCTGGGTCTTCAATAGATACTAGAGTTTTGCAATGACCTTCACTTAGTTTTCCTTCTAATGCAAGCTCTATTACTCTTGGATCTAGATTTAGTATTCTTAAAGTATTAGTTACATATGTTCTAGAAATTCCAAGCTTATCTGCTAAATCAGCTTGTTTTAAATTGTAATTATCTATAAGTTCTTTATATCCTAATGCTTTTTCTATAGGATTTAAGTTTTCTCTTTGAATATTTTCTATTAAAGAAATTTCTTTTGCTGTTTGTTCTGACTCATTACGAACCAAACAAGGAATTTCTGTTAAGCCTGCAACTTTTGCAGCTCTCCATCTTCTTTCACCTGCAATTATTTGATAATACTTGCCTTTGTTTTCAACTATTATCGGTTGTAGAACACCATAATTTTTAATTGAAGTAGCAAGTTCATTTATAGATTCTTCACTAAACTTTTTTCTAGCTTGAGATGGATTTGGCTCAATATCAATTAATTTAATATATTCAACCTTTTCCTCTTTTGCTTTTTCTTCATTTATTTCTTTAAGTACTGAACTGTTTGAAAATAAGGCATCTAATCCTTTTCCAAGTCCTGCATTTTTTACCATATTCTACCACCTTTAAACATTTTCATTTTTCTTTAGAAATTCCTTAGCAAGTGCTGTGTAAGTTCTTGCTCCTTTTGATAAAGGATCATAACTTACTATTGGTTCACCATAACTTGGTGCTTCGCTTAATCTTACATTTCTAGGAATTAAAGTTTCAAATACTCGGTTGTCAAAATATTTTTTTACTTGTTCAACAACTTGATTAGATAGTTTAGTTCTAGGATCATACATTGTAAGTAATGCTCCTTCAATAGTAAGTCTTGGATTATACATTTTTCTAACTAACTCAATTGTTTTTAAAAGCTCTCCTACTCCCTCTAGTGCAAAATATTCACATTGTATTGGAATAAGTACACTATCAGATGCAGTAAGTGCATTTAAAGTAACTAATCCAAGTGATGGAGGGCAATCAATAAAAATGAAATCATAATAGTCTTTTACTTTATCTATTTTTTCTTTTAGCTTAAAGACTCTATCTTCTTCATTTACTAATTCAATTTCTGCTCCAGCCAAATTCATATTTGTTGGACAAATGTCTAAACCTTTTATTCTACTTTTTTGAAGTGTATTATTTATTTCAACATTATTTATTAAAACATCATATGTTGAAAAATTACTATTTTTATCAAGTCCAAAGCCACTTGTAGCATTGCCTTGAGGATCAGCATCCATTAAAAGAACTTTTTTCTTTCTTTTAGCAACAATAGCAGCTAAATTGATTGCTGTAGTAGTTTTTCCTACTCCACCTTTTTGATTTGCAATTGAAATAACTTTTCCCAAAGTAAAGCCTCCAAATATCTTTAGATTTACATCAATATATTATAAAAAAAAGAAGGATATGTCAATATAACAATCCTTCAGTTTTACTATTATTATTTTATTCAATTGGCGATTTACTAGGAGTTCCAGCTTTTCTAGGAAAATTCTTTGGACTATTTTTTTCTTTTTTGATTATTATTATATTTCTTTGATTTTCTTCAAGCTCAAAACTCTCTACTTTTTCTATCTTACCACCTAAAAGCTTTATTGCTTTCATTGAAGAATCTATTTCTTCATTTATGTTAGGGCCTTTCATACAAATGAAAGTTCCTCCTACTTTCAAATATGGTAACATATATTCAGCAAGTACATTTAATTTTGCAACCGCTCTACAAACAGCAATATCATATTGCTCTCTATGTTCTTTATCATGTGCTACTTCTTCTGCCCTACCATGAATTGTATTTATATCTTTTAAATTTAGTTCTTTTATAACTTCATCTAAAAATAATACTCTTTTATTAAGTGAATCTAAAAGTGTTATTTTTAAAGAATCGTTTGCAATTTTTAATGGAATTCCTGGAAATCCAGCTCCAGTTCCAACATCAATCACTTTAGAATTATTCTTAATATATTTTAATATGCTTAAACTATCTGCAAAATGTTTTGTTATCACTTCACTTTCATCAGTTATAGCTGTCAGATTTATTTTTTCATTCCATTCTATTAAAGATTTATAATAAACTTTAAATTTCTCTAATTGCTCTTTTGATAAATTTGCGTATTTTTGCAAATCTTCGTATTTCATTATTTACTCCTTTTACTTGTTTCAAGATATATTAGTAATACTGATATATCTGCTGGTGATACACCAGATATTCTTGAAGCTTGCCCTACTGATAATGGTCTTACTTTATTCAGCTTTTGTTTTGCTTCTATTCTAAGTCCTTTTATATCATCATAGTTTATATTATCTGGAATTTTTTTATCTTCAAGTTTTTTGAATTTTTCTACTTGTTTTTGTTCTAAGTTTATATATCCTTCATATTTTATTTGAATTTCTACTTCATTTTTTACTTCATATGGAAGTTCAGGTCTATCAATATCTAATTCTTTTAAATCTTCATATTTTACTTGTGGTCTTTTTATTAAATCTACTATTTTAACACCAGTAGATATTGTAGTAGTTCCTAAACTTTCTAATATTTTGTTTGCCTCTTGTGATGGTTTTATTATAACACTTTCTAATCTTTTTTTCTCATTTTCTACAGCTTGTTTTTTATTTAAGAATTTTTCATATCTTTCATTAGATATTAATCCTACTTCATGTCCTATAGGAGTTAATCTTAAATCTGCATTATCTTGTCTTAATAAAAGTCTATATTCAGCTCTTGATGTCATCATTCTATATGGTTCGTTAGTTCCTTTTGTAACTATGTCATCAATTAGTACTCCAATATAACTTTGTGATCTATCAAGTATTACTGGTTCTTTACCTTTTATTTTTTGAGCAGCATTTATTCCTGCAATTAATCCTTGACCTGCCGCTTCTTCATAACCAGATGTACCATTAATTTGTCCTGCAAAAAACATTCCAGAAATCTTTTTATGTTCTAATGATAATTTTATTTCTTGTGGATCTATGCAATCATATTCTATTGCATAAGCAGGTCTAGTAAATTCACAATGTTCTAGTCCTGGTACTGTTCTATACATAGCAATTTGAACATCCTCAGGAAGAGACGAACTCATACCATCAATATACATTTCATCAGTTCCTCTTCCCACTGGCTCAACGAATAATTGATGTCTTTCTTTATCTGCAAATCTTACTACTTTATCTTCTATTGAAGGACAATATCTAGGACCTGTTCCTTCTATTACTCCAGCATAAAGTGGAGATCTATGTAAGTTTTGTCTAATTATTTCATGTGTCTTGCTATTAGTATAAGTAAGATAGCAAGGCATTTGTTCCATATTAGGATCTGATTTGTCTTCTAAAGAAAATGCTTCTACATTTGGATCTCCTGGTTGTATTTCCATTTTAGAAAAATCTATTGTATTCTTATTAATTCTAGCAGGAGTTCCTGTTTTAAATCTTACAATATTTATTCCTAATTTCTTTAATACATCAGATAATTTCTTTGACGCTGCTACTCCATCAGGACCACTTTCGTAGTTAACTTCTCCTATATGAATCTTTCCTTTTAGATATGTTCCTGTGGCTAAGATTACACTATCTACTTCATATATTGCCCCAATATTTGTCTCTATGCTTTTTACTTTTCCATCTTCAACTTTTATATCTACAATTTCAGCTTGCTTTAGAAATAAGTTTTCTTGTTTTTCTAATGTATGTTTCATTTCTTGTTGATATAATTTTCTATCTGCTTGTGCGCGCAAAGAATAAACTGCCGGTCCTTTAGATGTGTTTAACATTTTTAATTGAACATAAGACTTATCTATGTTCTTCCCCATCTCTCCACCTAAACAGTCTATTTCTCTAACTATATGTCCTTTAGAACTTCCTCCAATATGAGGATTGCATGGCATATTTGCAACACATTCAAGTGATATTGAAAAAACTAATGTTTTCATACCTAGTCTTGCTGCCGCTAAACCAGCTTCACAACCTGCATGTCCTGCTCCAATTACTGCCACATCATACTTCCCTGCAAAATAACTCATGATTAAAATCCTTTTCTAGTTTTTTGTGAAACTCGAACCTTTTTTTAAAATCATATTATGATAATCTTAAAACTAATATTTTTAAATTCTTTAATATAAAGCTTTTGAATTGAAAATATAATATGTTATATCTTGTTCGATTTTTCAATAATGTTACAAATGAAATATTGTTGTTTTAATTACTAGTATTTTCCATTATTTGCCAAGACAGAATCTTTTAAATATTTCATTTATAATATCTTCAGTTACATTTGTCCCTAATATTTCTCCAATGTCATCCATTGCTTCTTGAATATTGATAGTAATAATATCAATTGGACATCCCATTTCAAGTGACTCAATGGCCTTTTCAACATTTTCTTTTGCTTTTCTAATTTGATTCTTATGGCGTTCATTTGTTATAAGTATTTCATTTGAACTATCAATTTGATTAACTTCAAATAATTTAACTATTTCGCTATATAGATCCTCAATTCCCTCTTCTGTTTGTGCAGATATTTTTATAATTGGTTTAGAAAGACCTTTTATATAACTCTCAAGTTTCTCATTTTCGTTTTTAATGTCTTTTTTATTCAAAACTATAATAGATGTTTTATCCTTAATTAAATCTAAAATAAATCGATCCTCGTTATCCAATTCTCGAGATAAATCAAATACAGCTATAATTAAATCTGCATTTTCAGCCATTTTCTTGCTTTTATCAACACCTATTTTTTCTATCTCATTTTCAGTATCTCTTATTCCAGCAGTATCTACTATCTTTAAAGTAATTCCATTAATAGTAACAAATTCTTCAATAGTATCTCTAGTAGTTCCTTCTATGCTACTTACTATTGCCCTATCTTCTTTTAAAATTGTATTTAATAATGAAGATTTTCCAGAGTTAGGCTTACCAACTATTACTGTCTTTACCCCATCTCTTAAAATTTTACCTTGTTCAAAACTTTGCTCTAGTTTTTCTAATAAAACTTTAATGTTAGTTAATTCTTTTTGAGCATTCATACTTGAAACTTCTTCAATATCATATTCAGGATAATCAATTAATACATTAAGATTTACCATTAAATCTAATAAACCTTTATTAATCTCTTCTAGTTTTTTAGAAAGGTTTCCTTCTAATTGGTTTAAAGATTCTTCCGCTTCTCTTTTAGATTTTGAACTTATCAAGTCTTGAATAGCTTCTGCTTGAGCAAGATCGATTCTTCCATTTAAAAAAGCTCTTTTGGTAAACTCTCCTGGTTCAGCTAATCTTGCTCCATTTTCTAAACAAATATTTAAAATTTCTTTTTCCACAATCATTCCACCATGTGTGTTAATCTCACACATATCTTCTGTAGTAAATGATTTTGGATGAACAAAATAAGATACTAAAACTTCATCTACTATTTTATTATTTTTAGGATTAATTATATTTCCATATTTAATAGAATAACCTATTATTTTTTTCGATTTATTTTTTGGTTTAAATATTTTTTCTATAATTTTAAAGCTATCTTTTCCAGAAAGACGAACAATCCCTATTCCACTATTTCCAGTTGATGTAGAGATTGCACAAATAGTATCCTCCATTATTTTTCTCCTATTATTTATTAATAATAAAATATAAAAAAAGAGGTCCAAAAATAGAATTAATTATTAATAAAAATTATAATTAAAATTCTAACTTTGACCTCGAATTTTTATAAATATTTAGTTATTTTTTATATCAATTACTAATTTTCTATGTGGTTCTTCTCCGATAGAATATGTAGTAACGAATTCACTTGGTTGTAGTTCTGTGTGAATTATTTTTCTTTCATAAGCTGTCATTGGCTCTAAAACTACTTTACGATTGGTTCTTTTTACTGTTTTTTCTAATTTATGAGCTAAGTTTTTAAGAGTTTCTTCTCTTTTTTCCTTATAGTTTGCAATATCTAAAGATACTCTAACTCTTAGTTCTGTATTTTTATTAGCAACAGCAGCTATTATATTTTGAAGAGCTACTATAACGTCTCCCCTATATCCTATTAATACTCCGCTGTCATCTCCACTAACAATAACATTAATTAAATCATTATCTTCTACATTTAATTCATATGAAATGTTATTAAATTTTTTGAAGAATTCATCTAAAAATACTTTTATATTTTCTTTTGCCTTTTCAACGTCTTCACTTGATGCTGTTTTATGTACTTTTTGAGGTTTAGCAGCATGATTTTTAGCTGCTTCTTCCATCTTTGCTTCTTCTTCTATTCTTTTATTTAATGCTTCTTCATCTTTTACTGTTAATTCTACTTTTACATTTCTAGGAGTTAATATATCAAAAAAGCTTCCTTTTACTTTATCTTCTAGTATTTTTATTTCTACATCAGACTTTTTAGCATGTAATTCTTTTAATCCTTTGTTTATAGCTTCTGTAGAAGTTCTACCTTCTGATATTATGGTTTTAGCCATTTTCAGCCTCCCTCTTTTTGTCAATCAATTTAGAAAAAAAGTTAATAATTAATCTTTCTGAGGTTTGTAATAGAATACTTACTAACCAATATAAACATAAACCAAGAGGAGCTATAAGTGCAATAGAAATTGAAAGTATTGGCATCATATAATTCATTGACTTTGTCATTTGACCCATCTCAGCTTGCATATCTTCCATTGATTCTGGCTCTTCTTCCTGAGATTCAACTTCTTCTTTTATTAATGCTTTATCCTCTTTTTTAGCTTTCTTTAACTCTTTTTCGAATTCTTTCTTCTTTTCTCTTTCTTCTTTCTTCTTTCTCTTTTCTTCAGCAAGTTTTGCTTCTCTTTCTTCTTGTTTTTTCTTCATTTCCGGTGTAGTTGTCATTTTAGTCACCATATGAATATTTAAGAAAGTAAACAATACATATAATATAGGAATGATGAATATCTTTGGATCATTTAAGTTTTGTGTTGGAACTTTACTTAAATCAAGTCCTAAGAAATCCATATTTATATATACATCTTGATCATCTTTACCAAATAAATCAATTATTTTAATTTCTTGATAATTTGATTTTTGTTCTGCTGTAATTTGTGAAGCATAATCTTCTATTTTTGAAGAATCAACTTTCTTCATATATGTCAAAGGTCTGCTTACTAAGTAGAATATTGAGATAAATAGTATAAATTGTACTATTGTAACTAAACATCCTCCTAAAGGATTAAAGTGTTCCCTCTTATATAATTCCATAGTAGCTTTATTTAACTGTTCTGGATCATTAGCATATTTTACTCTAAGTTTATTAGCTTCATCCTGTACCCTTGCTGATTTTTTTGTTGATTTTTGCTGACTAATGGTAATTGGTAATAATACTAATCTAATTAATACTGAAAAAAGTATAATTGCTAAACCATAATTTTGAACAAAATTATAGATAAAGTTTAATACATAACCAAGCCACCCAGCAATCGTGTTCATCATAATTAAATGCTATCCTTTCATTATTTTAAAGGATCATATCCCCCATAAGAAAAAGGATTACATTTTAAAATCCTTTTAAATCCTATTAAGGATCCTTTAAAAAATCCATATTTTTTAATTGCTTGTTTAGTATATTCAGAACAACTAGGATTATATTTACAATTATGACCAAGTAATGGTGAGATTCTTTTTTGATAAAAATTAATAAAAATAATAGATAATTTTTTCACTCAATCTCCCCTATTTATTGATTTTGGTCTTTTTTTGCTTTATTTTCAATGTATCTAAAAGTATTAAGAATATCTTTATAAATAATCTTATAAGATAATTCACTTAAATCTGAATTTTTATTCCAAATAAAAACAAAGTCATAACCAAGACCTTCAATATTATAATTGTATTCTTCGTTAATCTTTTGATAGCAATTTCTAATAACTCTCTTCACCCTATTTCTTTTAACAGCTTTAGCAAGTTTTGTAGAAACTCCTATCCCAAGACGATTATGTCCTAATTTGTTCTTTCTATAATGTGTTATTACTTGACTACCTAACGAATAGTGTCCTTTATCAAAAACATTTTTAAATTCATAATTTAATTTTAAAGTCTTTATTCTCTTCATTTAATACCTTAAAAAAGGTCTACTAATTTATTTTTTAAGTAGACCCTATTCTTAAGCACTAAGTTTCTTTCTTCCCTTAGCACGTCTAGCTTTTATAACATTTTGTCCACTTCTTGTAGACATTCTTTTTCTAAAACCATGTTCTTTTTGTGCTTGTCTTTTTTTAGGTTGATATGTTCTTTTCAAAATTCTGCACCTCCACTCTATTTAATTTTTAATCAATCGTAGTTAAAATTATATAATATTTAAGCCAATTATGTCAATAACTTTAAAGTAAAAAATAGTTTAATTTTTGTCTTATGTAACTTGACTTTGGGCACACATCTTGTTAATATAAAGGGGAATAAATGGATACTAAAGAAGATGTTATTTTAATAGATTTATTTAATAAAAAAATTATTTTTTTATTCTATTAAATAACTCTTTTATTTTATTCTTTATTAAATAATATATTTTTTAAAGAAAGGGGGAAAGCGTGGCAACTCAAGAAGATAAAGAACTTTTAATTAAAGTAAAAGATACTCTTAAGTCAGAAGTTTCTCCAATTACATATAGTACTTGGATTTCATCACTAGAAATTCAAAGTATTACTAATGACAATATTGTATTAATAGCTTCAAACCCTTTTCAAAAAGATACAGTTACTTCAAAGTATCTAGACTTAATAAAAAATACTTTTGATTTTATTACTAATATAGATAGAACAATTACAATTAAATTAGAAAATGAAATTACAGAATCATCTAATAAAACAGAAGGAAATAATGTAAAACTAAATATTAATAATGGATTAAATCCAAGATATACATTTGAAAACTTTGTTGTTGGTAATAACAATAATTTTGCTCAAGCAGCAGCGATGGGAGTAGCAGAAAATCCCGGATCAAAATATAATCCACTTGTATTTTATTCAGGAAGTGGGCTAGGGAAGACCCATTTAATGCATGCTATAGGAAATCAAATACTTCAAGATAATCCAGATATGAGCGTATTATATGTAACCTCAGAACAATTTACTAATCAATTAATTAATGCACTTAAAGATCAAACTACTGAGAATTTTAGAAATAAATATAGAAATATAGATGTACTTTTAATAGATGACATTCAATTTATTGCTAATAAAAAGAGTACTCAAGAAGAGTTTTTCCATACATTTAATACATTACACGATAGCGGAAAACAAGTAGTTGTTAGTTCAGATAGACCGCCAAAAGAAATTGATCTATTAGATGATAGAATTAGAACAAGATTAGAGTGGGGAGTAACAGCAGATATTGAAAAGCCTGATTATGAAACAAGACTAGCCATTCTTAGACAAAAAGCACAAATAGAAAATATTATTGTAGATGATGATATATTAGAAGCTATAGCTACTAAAGTTGATACAAATATAAGAGAACTTGAAGGAATATTAACAAAACTTATAGCTAAAGCATCGCTTCAAAATAGTCAAATTACAATTGATATGGCAGAAAAAGCAATTAGTGAAGTAATTCAATCAAAAGATAAAGTAATTTCTTCACAATATATTCAAGAAGTTGTTGGAAAATATTTTAATATTGATCCACAAGATTTAATAGGGCAGAAGAGAAGTGCAAATATCACTTTTCCAAGACAAATTGCAATGTATTTATGTAGAAATGTTGCAAATTTAAGCCTTCCACAAATCGGTAAAGACTTTGGAAATAGGGACCATTCAACTGTTATGCATTCAGTTTCTAAAATAGAAAAAGAAATTGAAACAGTTAATAATACAAAACTTATTGTGGAAAGTGTGGAAAAAATATTACGAGATAAAAAATAATATATTTAATAATATTTTTATTATTTTTTATAAAAAATTTGTTTGCTAAAATTTTGTTTGATAAAAAACTCTGATTTAGATACTAGATATAAGGTTTTGGCAAAAAAATAATTATCCACATTTATATGTGCAAAACGTGTTTAAAAAATGTGTAAAAATATATTTCCACATAAAAAAATTAATTGAGTGGAAAAATATAAAAAATATCCACATATTTATCCACATAAAAATTAATTAAAATATTAATAAAAAAATTACTTTTCCACATTATCCACATGACTTACTACTACTACTACTAAAAATATTTATATTTAATATAAAAAGAAAAGGAAAAAATAAAATGAAAATTATTTTTGACAAAGAAAAAATGCTTAAGGCATTAAACTCTGTTACTAAAGCAACACCAGTAAGAACAACTATGCCTATATTAGAAGGAATATTAATTCAAACTAATGATTCATCTATTAAATTAACATGTTATGATCAAGAATTAGGAATTGAATATATAATAGATGATTGTACTGTTAATGAACAAGGTGCAATAGTAGTTAATGCTATGATGTTTAGTGAAATTATTAGAAGACTTCCTAATACAGATATAGAAGTAGAATTAAATGATAAAAATTTATTAGAAATAAAATGTGAAGGTTCATTATATAAATTAGCAACAATGAATCCTGATGAATTTCCAGAATTACCAGAAATAAGTGTTGAAAATTCTATTGAATTAGAACAAAATACATTAAAAGATATGATTAGAAAAACAATATTTGCTGTAAGAACAGAAGAGGATAGACCTATTTTTACAGGAAGTTTGTTTGAAGTAAAAGATAATAAATTAAATGTAGTTGCTGTTGATGGTTTTAGATTAGCATGGAAAATAAAAGATTTAGGAAAACCAGTTTCTGATTTTAGTGCAGTTATTCCTGGTAGAACTTTAACAGAATTAAATAAAATTATAGATGATAATTTTGATCCTATTAAAATAGGTGTATCAAAGAATCAAGCTTTATTTGAGATAGATAATTGTAAGATTGTTACTAGATTATTAAGTGGAGAATTCTTAAATTATAGTAGTGTTATTCCAGAAAAGTGGGATACAAGAATTAGAGTTGATAGAGCAAGTTTTGCAGATTGCTTTGAAAGAATATCTTTAATTAGTTCATCTAGTATAGAAAAAGAAAAGAAATATCCTGTTAAAGTTAACATAGAAGTAGGAAAAGTTACTATATCATGTACAAATCAAACAGGTGATGCAAAGGAAGAAATATATTGTACAACAGAAGGTAAAGATTTAGAAGCAGGATTTAATCCAAAATATTTCTTAGATGTTCTTAAAAATATAGAAGATGATGAAGTCTATGTTAATTTTGGAACTTCAATATCTCCATCTATTATAGAAAGTACAGAAGAAGATGGCGATTATAAATATATGATATTACCAATTAGATTAAAAAATGACTAATTAATAATATGAAAATATAATCATTTTTAATAATATAAATATTAAAAAAAAATATAAAATTTAATATAAAAAATAGGCAGATTTATTCTGTCTATTTTTTTATTAAAACAATTGCAATTATTCAATTTATAATATATTATTAGTATACTTGAATATATTGATTTATTGATATTTCAGGGTTTTAAGACATAAATTCTATATTTTGTAAATAAATATGGAAAAATATGTTTGTAATAATATTGAAATAAAAAATGAAGAGTTTTCCACATTTTGTTCGCAGTGTGTGGAAAATTTGGTGTTAGAATGTATATTAAAGAATTAAAAATAGAAAATTTTAGAAATTATAAAATAGAAAAAATAAATTTCATTCCTAAAATAAATATTTTTCATGGTGATAATGCCCAAGGTAAGACAAATATATTAGAAGCTATATTTTATGGGAGTTTGGGCCGCTCTTTTAGAACAAATAAAGATAAAGATTTGATTAAATTTGATGAAGATTTTTCAAATATTGATATTGATTATCATAAGAAAGATAGAGATGGAAAAATTAATATTAAAATTGCTAATAGAAAATTTATTACATTAAATGGAGTGAAAATAAAAAAACTAAGTGATTTAATTGGAAATATTAATGTAGTAATTTTTACTCCAGATGATATTAATATTTTAAAAGGTGGGCCAGAGAATAGAAGAAATTTTTTAGATGTAATGATTTCACAATTAAGACCACAATATGTTTATAACTTATCTAACTATAAGAAAACATTAGAGCAAAGAAATAAATATTTAAAACAAGAGAAAAAGTCTGAAGACATGTTAGAAATATGGGATCAAAAACTTGCAGAATTCGGATGTAATATTTACACATATAGAAGAGAATTTGTGGATAAGTTAATTTCTAAAGTAAAAGATATTCATAAAAATATAACTGGTGAAGATATTAGAATAGATTATTCTTCTGATTGTGAAAATAGGGAAGAGTATATAGCACATTTAAAAAAAAATAGACATATTGATTTTGCAAGAGAATATACTTCTTGTGGAATTCATAGAGATGATTTTAAAACTTATATAAATGATAAAGAAATTGATACTTTTGGATCGCAAGGACAAAATAGAACTGCAGTGTTATCTTTAAAGCTATCAGAGATAGAAGTAATTAATGATGAAATAGGGGAGTATCCAATTCTTTTATTAGATGATTTTATGTCAGAATTAGATCAAGGAAGAATAAAGAAGTTTTTAGGATCAGTTCAAGATATACAAGTTATCATTACATGTAATAATAAAATTGATATAGATAATAGTAAGCTTTTTGAGGTAAAAGAAGGTAAAATTGAGTAATCTATTGAAATATATAATTCAGAATTAAAACATTAATAAATAGAAAATAGATAAAGGTCTAAAAATAAAGATTTTTATCTATTTTTTTACCCTTTATATTACTTGACAAAATCTTCTAAATTGAATAAAATAGGTACGTAGAAAATTGCGAAAGGAAGTTTAAAATGGAACAAAAGTACGAACATGAATATAGTGCTAATCAGATACAAGTTCTAGAAGGTCTTGAAGCAGTTAGAAAAAGACCAGGTATGTACATCGGAAGTGTTTCTATTAGAGGTTTGCATCATTTAGTATATGAGATAGTTGACAACGCAGTTGATGAAGCTTTAGCTGGTTATTGTAATCATATTATTGTTAAGATTTTAACTGGAAACGTTATATCAGTAGAAGATAATGGTAGAGGTATTCCAGTAGATATACATCCTAAAACACATATTTCTGCAGCAGAAACAGTTTATACTATTTTACATGCTGGTGGAAAATTTGGTGGAGATAGTGGATATAAAGTATCTGGAGGTCTTCATGGTGTTGGTGCATCAGTAGTAAATGCACTATCTGAATGGACAAAAGTCACCATTGCAAAAGATGGTGGTTTATATGAAATGAAATTTGAAAGAGGAAAGACAGTAGAACCTCTTACAAGAATAGGAGATACTGACAAAACTGGTACTAAGGTAGAGTTTTTTGCAGATGGTACTATTTTTGAGACACTAAATTATGACTATTCTGTTTTGGCAGAAAGATTAAGAGAAACCGCTTTTTTAACAAAAGGTTTAGCAATCGATTTTATAGATGAAAGAAATCCAGAAGAGAAACAAGAAAATCATTATTTAGCAGAGGGTGGACTTAAATCTTTTGTTCAATTTTTAAATGAAAAAAGAGAAGTTATTAACAAAGAACCAATTTATATCGAAAGAAATGATTCAGGAGTTCCAATTGAAATAGCTATTCAATATACAACTTCTTATAATGAAAACATTCTTTCATTTGTTAATAATATTAATACTATTGAAGGTGGAACACACCTTGAAGGATTTAAAAGAGGATTAACTAAAACTTTTAATGATTATGCTAGATCTCATAATATATTAAAAGATAAAGATCCAAATTTAACAGGAGATGATACAAGAGAAGGTCTTACTGCAGTAATTTCTGTTAAAGTAAAAGATCCACAATTTGAAGGACAAACAAAAACAAAATTAGGAAATAGTGATGTAACAGGAATGGTTCAAGCAGCATTAATAGATGGATTAACTGCTTTCTTAGAAGAAAATCCTAGTGTTGCTAATACTATTTTAAAGAAGAGCGTTGATGCTTTCCATGCAAGAGAAGCAGCTAGAAAAGCTAGAGAATCAGCAAGAAAGAAGAGTTCTTTAGATGTTACAACACTTCCTGGAAAACTTGCAGATTGCTCAAGTAAAGATGCTGATCAATGTGAAGTATACATTGTAGAGGGAGATTCAGCTGGTGGATCTGCTAAACAAGGTAGAAACAGACGTTATCAAGCAATACTTCCTTTATGGGGAAAAATGCTTAATGTTGAAAAAGCTAGAGCTGATAAAATATATGATAATGATAAATTAAAACCTGTAATTCAAGCGGTAGGTGCTGGAATAGGTAAGGATTTTGATATTAGTAAAATTAGATATGGCAAAATTATTATAATGGCAGATGCCGATGTTGATGGTGCACATATTAGAACTTTACTATTAACATTTTTCTTTAGATATATGAGACCTCTAATTGAACAAGGACATGTATTCTTAGCTCAACCACCTTTATATAAGTTATCTAAAAAGGGAATGGCAGATGTTTATTGCTATACTGATGATCAATTAGATCAGGAGATGACTAGAATTGGAAGAGATAATGTTTCTATTCAAAGATATAAAGGTCTTGGAGAAATGAATCCAGAGCAATTATGGGAAACAACTATGGATCCTGATAATAGAATATTAGTAAAAGTTACAATGGAAGATGCACAAAAGGCTGATGAAATATTTAATATATTAATGGGAGATCAAGTTGAACCAAGAAGAGAATTCATAGAGAAAAATGCTAAAACAGTTAAAAATCTTGATGTTTAATTAATTACTTTAAATTAGGGCACAATTTTCAATTTATATTTTGAAATATAGGTGAAAATTTGCCCTTTTTTTATAGGAAGGAAGATATAAATGAATTTTGTACATATTGGAGATGTCCATTTTGATGTAGCTTTTTCAACAATTTCTTCACGTGCAAATTTTGGAGAAGAGAGAAGGCTTGAACAAAGAAAAGGATTTAAACAAGTAATTGATTTTGTAAAAGAACATAATGTGGAATACTTGTTTATAAGTGGAGATCTTTATGAGGCTGATAATATAAGAAAATCTACAATTGATTATATTAATAACCTTTTTAAAGAAATACCAAATACTAAAATATATATAGCTCCTGGAAACCATGATCCAAGAACAAAAAATTCATATTATGAAATATATAATTGGTCTGATAATGTAACAATTTTTGATTCTACAGTATTAAAGATAGAAGAAAAAGATGTTGATATATATGGATTTGGATTCGATAATTTTGAAATGAGAGATTTTCAGTTAAATGATATATTTGTTTCTAATAAATCTAAGAACAATATTTTAGTAACACATGGAGATTTATATAATAATACTAATTATAATCCTATAAGCACAGATGTAATAAAGGCTAAAGGCTTTGATTATTCCGCCATAGGACACATTCATAAGAGAGATGATTATTATCCAGGATCTCTTGTATCACTTGGCTTTGATGAGCCAGGAGAACATGGCTTTATATATGGCGAATTAAACAATAAAGAGTTGAAGAAAGAATTTATAAAAGTTGAACAAAAAGAATTTGTTACTGAAAATGTTGATGTTTCAGAAATGAAATCAAATGAAGAATTGATAGAGACACTTAATAATATTGATACTAATAATAACTTTTATGAAATATATTTAGTTGGAAATAGACATTTTGAAATAAATGTAAATTTAAAACTTGTTCAAAATAATATAATAAAAGTAAAAGACAAAACAAAGATAGAAGTTGTATTTGAAGAAAATGATAATACAATTAGAGGAATTTTTATTAAGCTTCTAAATGAGAAGTTACAATCAGGCGAGATTAATGAAGAAAAATATCAAAGGATAATGGAGCTTGGCTTAAATAGTTTAGAAAAATAAGGAGATTTAGTTTGAAATTAAATAAAATAAAAATAAATTCATATGGTAATCTTCAAAATAGAGAAATTGAATTAAATAAGTTAAACATTATTTATGGAGAAAATGAAGCTGGAAAGTCAACATTACAAAACTTTATCTTAAGTATGTTTTATGGAATGGATAAGAAAAAAGGCAAAGAAGCTTTTTCTGATGTTCAAAAATATACTCCTTGGAATGGAAGTGAAGATTTTTCAGGAAAGATTGCTTATGAGCTAGATAATAGTAGTAAATATGAAGTGTTTAGAAATTTTAATAAAAAAGATCCTGAAATTTATGATGAGCAAGGAATGGATATTACTAAAAGTTTTGTGATAGATAAAAAGGTAGGAAATACATTCTTTATGAATCAAGTAGGCCTTGATAGGGATATTTTAGAAAAGACAGTATTTATAAAGCAAAACAATTTAAAGATTGACTCAGGAGACCAAGATATATTAATTCAAAAAGTTTCTAACATAGTAGAATCTGGTGATGAAGAAATATCATTTAAGAAAGCTATTGATTCACTAAATAAAAGAAAATTAAATGAAGTTGGAACTGATAAATCACAAGATAGACCTATTAATGTTGCAGAAGAGAATATAAGAAAGTATGAAAAAGAACTTGAAGAAGTTAAAAGTGCACGTGATAGTAAAGAGGAAATAGAGTATTCACTTCAAAGAATAGAATCTGATATTAATAAAGAACTAAATAATACAAAAATATACAACAAGATAAAAGAAATTGTTGATAATGATAGACAAGAAGAAGAAAAGATTAAAGCTAAAGAAGAAGTCATAAAAGAAAATGATGATAAAATTTTAAGATTGAAAAATGATATTGAAAATCTTGATAAAAAGAAGAGCAACAAGCTTTATATTGTATTACTTATTGTTAGCATTTTGATAAGTGCTCTTGGAATATTTTTTATAAAAAGTAATTTTAAATACTTATTACTAATATTAATTCCAATTGTTCTAATTTTAGATATTATAAATAGAAATAAGAACAGTTCAAAACATTTAAATAGTGAACTTAAAGTATTAGAAGAAACTAATAATAAGTTAAAAACAGAAGCAGAAGAACAAAGAAAAAATTTACTTAAGCTTAATGAATTGAAGAAAGTAGATTTAATTAAAGCTAATGGCTCACAAATTGAAGACTTGTTTAGTTCAAATATTAACTTAGCTATTAGTAATAATACTAGAAAAATCAATGAATTGGAACTTGAAAAGCATAAAAGAGAACTAGATTATAAAGATATAGAACCAAAGATGGAAAGGCTATCACATCTTGAAGAGTTATTAAGTATAGAAGAAGAAAACTTAGAAATACTTAAAGAAAGACAAGAAGAATTCGATATAGCAAAAGAGTTATTAACTCAAAGTTATACAGAAATGAAGAAAAATATAACACCAAAGTTTAATGAAGAATTTAATTCATTAGTGAATATATTTACTAATGGAAAATATAGTAGGGTGGCTTTCAATGAAGGCATATTTGTAGAAGTTTCTAATGGTCAAATGGTTAGTATAGAGGGTCTAAGTTATGGAACAATCCAAGAAATATACTTAGCTCTTAGACTGGCAATGGTTAAAGAATTATCAAAAGAGAACATACCAATTATTTTAGATGAACCATTTGCTTATTTTGATGATAACAGAATTGCTAAAGTATTGGAGTCTCTTAATAAAATTGATAATCAAGTAATTATTTTTAGTTGTTCAAATAGGGAGAAAGAGATTATAGAAAAATTAGGTTTAGAGTACAACTATATTAAACTTTAGTTTTACTTTTTAATTGAATATTATTAACAATTATAGATTCAAATTGTAGAAAAGTGTCGAATAATAGTACACGCTTTTGCTTGACATATATGGGATAGAGGACTTATCATTTTTCTTAAGAAAGGAGAAAAATGAAGTTTGAACAAATCCATTCTGTTCAAGAATTTCTACAATTTGAATCTATTTTAGACTCTGGAATTATAAAAATGAAAGATTCCTCGTATACTTTAATAATGAAAGTTGAGCCAATTAATTATAATTTGAGGTCTGAATTAGAAAAAACAAGTATTTTAAATTCTTATAAACTTTTATTTCAAAATATTAATTTCAATATACAAATATTAATTCTATCAAAACAAGAAGATTTAGAAGAACATATTAATAAAGTTAAGTCATTAAATCTTTATCCTAATTTAACTGATAAATATGTGCATTTTTTGAATTCATTAGAGGAAGATACTAAATCTTCTTTGAAACGTTTTTTTATCGTCATTAAATCCACTAATAAAGACGAATTGGAGGAAAATTATTTCAAAACCAAGGAGACTCTTTTAAGATGTGGAAATATTGTATCTAAATTAACTAAGGAAAAAGTAAAAATAGTTTTAGAATCATATATGAAAGTGAAAAGGTGATAACATGGCTTCTTTTATACGAGGAATCTTTACTTTTAAAGATAAGATTAGTCCATCATATATCAGCTTTAAAAATCCAAGATTTTTAGAGATGGACGGTCTTTTATATTCAGGTTTCTTAATAGTTAATTACTTAAGAGAAAACAATGATCTTATATTTAATAATCTTATAGATAGCAATGAAGACATTATTTTATCTCTTTTTTATGAAAAGCAAGATACGATTAAGGTTATCAAAGATTTAACTTTTAATATAGGTAATACATCAGTGCATATTAAAGATAATAGTTCTTCTAGACAAGATAGTGAAATAGCTGCATTTTCTTATAATGATGCTAAATATATAAGGAAAGAAATGCAAATTAATAATGAAAAACTGTATTTTATCTATTCTTATGTAATGACATATGCCAAAGATAAGAAAGAACTTGACTATAAGTTAGATAGAATTGAAAGTATCTTATCTAGTTCAGGTATGATATGTAAAAAAGCTTTTTTTAGAAATGAGTATCTTTTTAAATCTTGTATGCCTTTAATGAATAATGAAAATTTAATTAAAGAATCTGCTAGAAGAAATATTTTAACTTCAGGAATTCCCGCCACATATCCTTTTATTTCATCTTCTATTCATGATGAAGATGGTATTCTTTTTGGAACTAATCTTACAAATAATTCCCTTGTTTTAGTTGATAAATATGATGATTGTAAATATAAAAACTCAAATATGTGTATTTTTGGAGCATCAGGAAGCGGAAAATCATTTTTTACAAAATTAATGATTTTAAGATATGCATTATTGGGTTTAAATCAATATATCATTGACCCAGAAAGAGAATATACTAATTTAGTGAGTAATCTAGGTGGAAGTATTATAAAGCTCGGTCCAAAATCTAATAATTATATTAATGTTTTCGATATTAGAAAAGAAAGTTTAGAAGAAGGTGAAACTGGATATCTTAGCAATAAAATTGGCAAACTTATAGGCTTTCTAAATCTTTTAATACCAACACTTTCAGAAGAAGACAAAGCTTATTTCGAAAACAAAATAATTGAGGTATATAAAAACAAGGGGATATCGTTTGATGATAACTCTCTTTTTAATAGCGATAATTCATTCAAGAATCCATTACAGATGCCAAATTTTTCTGACTTATATAAAATCATTAGTACTAAATTTAAGAGCCTAATATTTCCATTTGTGAAGGGATCACTTAAATTTTTTAATGAATATACTAACGTTTCTTTAGATAATAAGCTAGTTTTGGGAGATGTTTATGAATTAGGAGAAGATAATCTTAAATTTGGAATGTACATTTTTGCTGATTTTTTTTGGGACATAATTAAACAAGATAGAAATATAAGAAAAAGCATATATTTTGATGAAATATGGCGATTGATAGGAGTAACCTCAAATAAAAATGTTGCATCATTTGTATATAAAATTTTTAAGACTATTAGAAAATATGGTGGAAGTAGTATAGCTATTACACAAGATATTTCTGATTTATTTAGCTTAGATGAGGGCAATTTTGGTAAAAGTATAATAAATAATTCTGAATTTAAACTTTTCTTTAACTTGGAAGAGGAAAACATAAGAGTTTTAAGCAATGTGACAGACTTGAGTGAAAAAGAAAAAATAGAAATTAAAGGGTTAAGAAGAGGAGAATGTCTAATGTTTATAGGAAAAGATCATGTAATAGTAAAAATTGAAGTAGGAGATTTTGAAAAAGAATTAATTATAGAAAAAGGTGATAGGTAATGAATGTTCTAACAGCTGTAGGAAATACAATACTAGCAAATCAATTAAATGCTAGGGGATTTGATATTTGTGCTTATGATATCCAATATAAAGAAGGTATTCTAGAGTATATGGATATTAATAAGGCTATTGATTACTTAGTTATAGATTATAATCTTCCAGGTGAAATTGATATAAAGGAGATAGTGAATATTATTGTAAAAGAAATTCCATTGATTAAGATAATAATTACAAATTTCGATGATGGGGAAAAGATTGAAGGAGTTTATCAATTCTTTAATCATAGCAATACAGATGAGGTTGTTAAATTTATATTGATGGATAGCAATATTAAATTTCAAGAAAATAGATCATTTAAAGGAAAGATTGTAACAATATTAGGAGCTAGTGGCGTTGGAAAAAGTGTTTTTTCAATAAATTTAGCTAATGTTTTAAATTGTAATAAGAAATTAATTGTTGATTTTGATGTTTTAAACAATAGTCTACATTATTTATTAGGAGTTAAAGATTATACTGATAAAGTCCAAAGAAATATTAAAAAGAACATATTAGAAAAAGCAATAAAACCAGCAAGTATTCAAGAACAAGATCAAGAATATACAATTGAAACTAATCCAATGGTATTTAAGACAAAGTTTAATGTTGATTTGATATCAGGGGTAAATTTGATTTTTGATACAAAAAGTCAATTTAATCCTTTAGATGTAAGGAAAGTATTACTTAAGCTTAAAAGTGTTTATGAATTAATAATTATTGATACTTCTTCACAATGCTTTATGGAGTACAATAAAGAGATTATGAAAATATCTGATGAATTATTGTTTCTTTCTGGAGCTAGCCTTTATGAAGTACAAAAGGCACAAATTTTATTAAAGAAGTACACAGAAGAATACAAAATTAGTAAAGACAAGTTTTATATAGTTTTTAACAAATGTACTAAAAATTCTATTGATGAGAGTATTTTAAGAGAACTATTTAGAGAATATAAAGTTCTAGGAAAGATAAAACTACGAGAATATTATGATTATATAATTAATAACAACAAAAGTAGACAAAGGAAGATACAAAAAGAGATGAAGAAAATAGAGAAAAGAGGTGGTTTTGGTGGAAAAAGTATTAGAGAACACACTAAATCAAAATATGGATATAGGAAATCAAGATTTGGAGGTAGCACAAAATTCATTTCTAAAATCGACATTGGGAATGGTAATTAATACAGCAGTTGATTTAGGAATTAGAGCTGCTTTGCCTAATATAATTGAGGATCAAGTTATAACCATTAAAGATGCAATTTTAAATAGTGGCTTTGAGTCTGGAATTAATCAAGCAATTAATTCAGCAATAGATTTAGGGAAAAGTGCTATTGGAATAATTACAGGGAATTTTGAAAATGTTACTCAAGCAAGAAATGCTATAAAAAATGGAGGAATTATAGACAGTGTCTCAACTTTATTAGATACAGCTATAAATAAAGCTAAAGATAATGAGTTAATACCTGTTGAAGCGGCTAAAATAGTTAGAAGAAGTAAGAATTCTATTTTAGATGCAATTAATTCTAATATAGAAAGTGAATTTATGGGTCAAATGGAATCTATAGAGAAGATAAATAATTATGAAGATAACTGGAAAAATTTTTATAATGAAAAGAATTTTGAAGGAATGGAAAAAGAATATTTAAAAATTAAAAATGAATTGAAAAAAGTGTTACCAATTGAATCAACTTTGAAGAGTGCAAGGACCCTTGAAACCCTTCATTTATTAATGAAAAACAAAGAAGAAAAATTTACTCTTTCCGATGAAGAATTTGAACTTGCAAATCAACTCGTATCATAGATAAAATAAGCGTTGTACTTGATTTTTTAGTATCTTTATAATATAATATGTAAGGTAAAAATACAAAGGGAAAGGATAGAAAAAACATGAGTAACATAACACCAAAAGAAGGCAATGGTGAAGATGAAAATGGAAATTTCAAAGATGGAACTATAATTGATAGAGAAATCGTTGATGAAATGAAAACAGCATATATTGACTATGCAATGAGCGTTATAGTTCAAAGAGCTTTGCCTGATGTAAGAGATGGTTTAAAACCTGTTCATAGAAGAATCCTTTATACAATGTATGAAGATGGTTTAACACATGATAAACCATATAGAAAATCAGCTACAACTGTCGGAGACGTTTTAGGTAGATATCATCCACATGGAGATAGTTCTGTTTATGATGCGATGGTAAGACTTGCACAAGATTTTACTCAAAGATATGTATTAATTGATGGTCATGGAAACTTTGGATCTATAGATGGTGATCCTGCTGCTGCTTATCGTTATACTGAAGCTAGAATGACAAAGATAGCAGAAACTATTCTAGAAGACATAGATAAAAACACAGTTGACTTTATGCCTAACTTTGATGGTATTAGACAAGAACCAACAGTTCTTCCATCAAAGATACCAACTCTTTTAGTTAATGGATCATCTGGTATTGCTGTTGGAATGGCTACAAATATTCCAACTCATAACTTAACAGAGATTCTTAATGCTGTTATTAAACTTGTTGAAGAAGATGCTGTTTCAGATGAACAATTATTGCAAATTGTTAAAGGACCAGATTTCCCAACTGGAGCAACAATATTAGGAAGAGATGGAATTAAAGATGCTTATCTAACTGGTCGTGGAAAAATAATGATGAGAGCTGAAGCAGAGATTGAAGAAATGTCTGGAAACAAGCAAAGAATCGTTGTTCATTCACTTCCATATCAAGTTAATAAAGCAAATTTAATAGTTGATATTAATCAATTAGCAAGAGACAAGAAAGTTGATGGTATTGCTGAAGTTAGAGATGAATCTGATAGAGAAGAAAAAGTTAGAATTGTTATTGAACTTAAGAGAGATGCAAATGCACAAGTTGTTTTAAACAAATTATATAAATATACTCAAATGCAATACTCTTTTGGAGTAATTCAACTTGCTTTAGTTGATGGCGTTCCAAAGATATTAACATTAAGACAATGCTTAGAATACTTCATTGAACACAGAAAAGAAGTTATATTAAGAAGAACTCAATTTGATTTAGATAAAGCTTTAGCTCGTGCACATATCTTAGAGGGATTAAGAATTGCTATTGATAATATTGATGAAGTTATTAGAATTATTAGAAATTCTTATGATGATCCTAAAGAACAATTAATGGCTAGATTTGGCTTAGATGAAATTCAAGCTCAAGCTATTCTAGATATGAGATTAAGAACTCTTTCTGGATTACAAAGAGAGAAAATAGAAGAAGAATATAAGCAATTAATGGAATTAATTGAACATCTAAGAGAAATTCTTGGAAGCGAGAGATTAGTATTTAATATTATTAAAGAAGAATCCCTTGATATGATTGAAAAATATGGAGATGAGAGAAAAACAAAGATTATTGCTGCTGAAGATGAATTTAATGAAGAAGATTTAGTAGCTGATCAAGATGTTATTATTACTCTTTCTCATTTTGGATATATTAAGAGAGTTCCACTAGATACTTATAAGAGTCAAAAACGTGGAGGAAAGGGTATAACTGCTGCTACAACAAGGGAAGAAGACTTTATTAAGCAAATATATACTTGTTCAACACATGATAATCTATTATTCTTTACTAACAAAGGTAAATTATATAAATTAAGAGGATTTGAAATTCCTGAAGCAGGAAGAACAGCTAAAGGTACTGCAATAGTTAATCTATTATCTTTAGATGCTGGCGAAAAAGTAAATGCTATTATCCCTCTTAAAAGTTTTGAGGATGCTCCATATTTGATTATGAGCACAAAACAAGGAATGATTAAGAAAACACCTCTTAAAGAATATGATTCTGGAAAGAAAACAGGATTAATTGCAATTACTTTAAAAGATGATGATGAAGTTACAGATGTAAGATTAACTGAGGGAAAGAACAATGTTGTTATGGCTACTAAAAATGGTATAGCAATAAAATTCTCAGAAGAAGATGTAAGACCTGTAGGAAGAACAGCACAAGGTGTAAAAGGAATTAATCTTGATGATGATGACTTTGTTATTGGAATGGAGACAATAGAAGAGGGAACTCCAAAAACATTACTTGCTATAACTGAAAATGGTTTTGGTAAGAGAACAGATCTTAATGAGTATAGAGTTCAATCAAGAGCTGGAAGAGGAGTTATAACTTATAAAGTTACTCCAAAGACTGGAGATATAATTGGTGTAAGAATTACTGATGAAAATGATGATGTAATGATTATCACTGATACAGGAACAATTATAAGACTTAAGGTTAAAGATATTAATGTTCTTGGAAGAAACACTCAAGGTGTTACATTAATGAAGACATCTAATGGTAAAGTTGTTTCTATAGAAACTATCGTTGATGAAGATAAAGTAGAAGAACTATAAATAAAA
>DGSM01000112.1:1319-3444 GCA_002393975.1 Clostridiales bacterium UBA4362 | reverse complement strand
GTGCATATGGACTTATAGAGATAAAACTTGGCGGAGATAAACTTATAAATGATGGAGTGGAAAATTTAAAAAATATGTATAACAAACTTGATATTAAAAAGATGAACAAACCTTCATTTTTGATGGTGTTAACAGCAACTGGAAACTATGCATATAGAAGAGAGGATGGAGTTTATATAGTACCAATTGGATGTTTAAAAAATTAATATAAATACTTTCTTAGTAGCAAATTGAATAAAAAGCATTAGAAATATCTCAACACTACTTGATACAAAAAAGCAGTGATGGTTATATTATATGTAATGATATTGATGAAATTATCCAAAAAACATTGAATTTTTAAGCAATATAGTATAAAATAACTACAGAATTTATTTATAGGAGGTTCGAAATGAAAGCATTAATCAGTGTATCTGATAAAACAGGAATAGTAGATTTTGCAAAAGGACTTGAAAAAAATGGAGTAGAAATAATATCTACTGGTGGAACATTTAAAAAACTAAAAGAAGAAGGAGTAAATGTTAAAGAAATATCTGAACTAACAGGTTTTCCAGAATGTTTAGATGGAAGAGTAAAAACACTTCATCCAAAAGTACATGCAGGAATTTTAGCAATAAGAGATAAAAAAGAACATATGGACCAATTAAAAGAATTAGGAATAGATACAATAGACTTTGTTGTTGTTAACTTATATCCATTCAAACAAACAATATTAAAAGATGGAGTTACAAGAGAAGAATGTATTGAGAACATTGATATTGGTGGACCTACAATGCTTCGCTCTGCTGCAAAAAATTATCAAGATGTGGCAGTAATAACAAATCCAGAAGATTATGAAGTTGTTTTAAAAGAACTAGAAGAAAATGGAAAAGTATCAAAAGATACAAAATTTAGATTAATGCAAAGAGTTTTTGAACATACAGCAAATTATGATGCTATGATTGCTTCATACATAAAAGAACAAAGACACGATTATGAATTACCTGAAAAATTAACTTTAACATATGAAAAAGTACAAGATATGAGATATGGAGAAAATCCACATCAAAAAGCAGCATTATATAAAGAAATTGGAAAATGTGAAGGCTCACTTACAACTGCAAAACAATTAAATGGAAAAGAATTATCATTTAATAATATAAACGATACAAATGGAGCTTTAGAATTATTAAAAGAATTTGAAGAGCCAACAGTTGTTGCATGTAAACATGGAAATCCATGTGGTGTAGGAAGTGATGAAAATATTTATAATGCATGGAAAAAGGCATTTAATGCTGATAAAACATCAATTTTTGGTGGAATAGTTGTTTCTAATAGAGAAATAACAGAGCAAATAGCTGAAGAAATGAGCAAGATATTCTTAGAAGTTATCGTGGCTCCATCTTATGAGCCAAAGGCATTAGAGATTTTGAAGGCTAAGAAGAATGTTAGAGTTCTTGAATTAGAAAATATTTCTAAAAAGCAAAATGAAAATGCTTTAGATGTTAAGAAAATAAATGGTGGTGTAATAGTTCAAACTATAGATTCAAAATTATTAGATGAATATGAAGTTGTAACAAATAGAAAACCTACTGAAAAAGAACTAGAAGATTTATTGTTTACATGGAAAATAGTAAAATATGTTAAATCAAATGGAATAGCACTTGGAAAAGACAAACAATCTATTGGAATTGGTCCTGGACAAGTTAATAGAATTTGGGCTACAAAACAAGCAGTTGAACATGGAGAAGAACTTATTGAAAAAGGTATCACAAAAGGTGCAGTACTTGCATCAGATGCATTCTTCCCATTTAGTGATTGTGTAGAAGAAGCTCATAAGGCTGGAATTACAGCAATTATTCAACCAGGTGGTTCAATAAAAGACCAAGATTCAATTGATAAATGTAATGAATATGGGATTACGATGTTGTTTACTAAAATGAGACACTTCAGACACTAGTTTGAAAAATAATTACAATTTTGGCTGTGTCAAATTATATTAAAAACGCGGTTACATACACAAAGTATGCGCCCTTGCCTTTTTAATATAATTTTCCTTGCCAAAATTTAATTCTTTTCCAAACATATTAAATTATAGACGACATTCAGTTACAATTCACAGCTTAATAAATATATATTTTAAAAT
>DGSM01000112.1:0-1278 GCA_002393975.1 Clostridiales bacterium UBA4362 | reverse complement strand
GAAGCGTAGGGCGCCTGGAGCAATTCACATATAATGTTCACTTATATAATTTATTATATAAGTGAACATATGAAAATTGCGACACCAAACGGAATGATAAAATATATATTTATTAAGCTGTGAATTGTACATTAAAAATAGGGTATAAAAAAAGCCTTCCAAAGAGATAATAATCTTAAAGGGAGGTTTTTTATTATGTTTAATAAAATTAATTTTAGAACAGATTTGGCATTAGAAAGAAGAGATATTTTCAAAAAGAGTAATAATTTAGATGAGATTGATGGAATAGATGCAGAAGAAAAGGTAATAGATGAAAATCTAAAAGTATCAAAAGTAAAAATAACAAATTCAAATGGGGAACAATCAATTGGAAAGCCTATGGGAGATTATATTACGATAGATATTAAGAATTTAAAAATTGCAGAAGAAGAAGATATTCAAAAATCTGCTGAGGTTTTATCGAATGAACTAAAACAAATTATTGATAAACATATTGACTATAAAGATGACATATTAGTTGCAGGGCTAGGAAATCTACATGTAACTCCTGATTCACTTGGACCTAAAGTTGTAAGTGATATTGATATAACAAGACATATAATAAAATATATGCCACAATATATTGATTCAAATTCAAGACCAGTAAGTGCGATATCTCCGGGTGTTTTAGGCACAACAGGAATTGAAACTTTGGAAGTTTTAGAAGGAGTAATAGATAAAATCAAACCTAAAATGTTGATAGTTATAGATGCTTTAGCATCCAGAAGTATTGAAAGAATAAGTAGTACAATACAGCTTTCAGATACAGGCATTGTTCCAGGAGCAGGTGTTGGAAACACAAGAAAAGAATTATCAAAAAACACTTTAGGAATTCCGGTAATAGCAATTGGAATACCAACAGTTGTAGAAAGTGCAGTTTTAGTTAATGATTGTTTAGATTTATTTATAGAAAAACTCCAAGAAGAAGCAAAATCAAATGAGTATTTGAATAATTTAAAAGAACAAGACAATTATGAAGAAATAAAAGAAGCTTTAAACCCATATGATTATAACATGATAGTAACTCCAAAAGAAATAGATGAACTGATAAAAAATATGTCAAATATAGTTGCCAGAGGTATAAATTTGAGTGTGTAACTATACACAGTTTGAGTAAACTTCAATAGTATAGATTCTAAATGATATCTCGTCTCCCTTCATATATAAACAAAATCTAATAAAGTTCATGGAACCTTTTTCACTTAGTCCTCGCTTCGCTCGACGCGAACATTATTCCAT
>DGSM01000021.1 GCA_002393975.1 Clostridiales bacterium UBA4362 | reverse complement strand
TTGGCCAGAATATCCATCCTAAAAGTGCAAGTCCTACACCAAATCCAGCACTTCTTCCAAAGCTTTGTGCAAGTTTAATATTAACATAGAAAGCTAAAATTATACTAGCTATTAATACAGCGAAAGAACCAATAACTGGAACTAATCCTCCAAATAATAGTATAAGAATGAATGCTGGATTAACATTACTCATATCATATAAAACAAAAGTACTATGATATGGAATTAAACATTCCCAACCTTTTCTTCCTGCTTTTGTGAAGACTTTCCATTGAGAAACTATTGTAAGAATTCCTACAACTAAACCAATAATTCCTGCAACAATAGCTACTATGATAATTATTCCCATAAATGGAGCTAAAGCTTCAAATACTTCTTCCAAATCATCTACGTCAAAAGATGATGATGAACTATAAGAATATGGGCTATATGAACTATAAGAACTATAACCTGAGCCATAGCTAGAACCATATCCAGAACCAGAATAATAGCTTGCTAAACTTAATAAACCTAACATTTATTTTTCCCCCTAATTTTTATTATTTATATTCTATTATTAATAAAAACAAATATCAATATAAAAATAATCATTTTTTATTTTAATGATGGTGATGATGATGTTCACTTCCATTTGTTTCTATTTTACAATTTTCATCATGACATCCTTCAGACTCTAATTCAAGCTCAACTGTTGAGTGTCCTATACCATGTTCTTTTAATTCTTCTTTTACTTTAGCTTTTATTTTTGAGTCATATTCTTTAACTATAATATGCAATGTACAAAAATTATTGTATCCATCAATACTTCTTACATGAATATGATGAACTCCATTTACTCCATCTATTTCTAGCAAATGCTTTTTAATTTCATCTAAATTAATATTTTCAGGTGTTTTCTCTAAGAAAATGTCTAATATCTTTTTCATATATTTGCAAGTATGGAACAATATAAATATTGAAACTGCAATTGATAATATTGGATCTATTATGCTAATTGAAGTAAATTTCATTATAATTGAACCAATTAACACAACAAGCCATCCTAATACATCTTCCAACATGTGAAGATTTACTGCTTTTTGATTCAAAGAATCACCTTCTCTTGTAAAGTAAGTAGCAAATATATTAATTATTACTCCTACAATAGCCATTATAAGCATTCCATTATAATTAATTTCAACAGGATGTAGTATCCTAATTACCGCTTCATAAATTATAAATATTGATCCAACAAATAGAATTGTTGTACTTATAATGCTTCCTGCTACAGAAAATCTTATATATCCATAAGTGTACTTTTTATTAGGCTCTTTCTTACTTTTCTTTTCCAAAAAATAAGATATACCAATGCTTAAAGCATCACCAAAATCATGAAATGAATCAGATAATATAGCAATACTCCCAGTAAAGAAACCACCTGCTAATTCAAAAATAGAAAATAATAGATTTAGTATAAATGCTATTAATATATTTTTTTCTGTTTTCAATTTATTACTCTCTTTCTAATTACCTTTATATATTATGAATTTTAAAATAATTAAATTCCAATAATTAAATATATTTATTCTTTATAAAAGAACCATTAAACTCTGAATCTAAAATATCCATATATACATGATCATAATATTTACCATTTAAGAAGAAAGACTCTCTTCTTCTGCCATATACTTTAAATCCTACTTTTCTATAACAACTAATTGCTCTTTCATTAAAAGACCTTACGCATAAATGAACATTATGCATATTTTGATAATTAAAGCAAAAGTCTAATAATAGATTTAATGCTTCTGTACCATAACCATGATTTCTATTTTCTTCTTTTCCAATAAATATTCCTACTTCACAGCGGCGATCTTTTCTATCAACATTCATAAAACCACAACTTCCAAGAAGTTCATCATTTTCCAAAGAAACAATTGCAAAATTCATTTCATTTGCATTTACACTATTTGCTATCCATTGTCTCTCTGCATCAACATTCATAAGGTCAGCGCTTTTTCCAACACCATCTGTAGTTCTAAAGTCAGAGAACCACTCTACATATTGTTCAGCATCTTCTACATTCATTGGAGATAAATATATTCTCTCTCCTATTAATTTCTTAAAATATTTCATACTAACTCCTTTATCATAGTAAATCACATATATAATAATATAAAAGTATAAAAATTACAATTCAATTGATTTAAAATAAAAGAACCCTTGAGATAATCTAGGGCTCTTTTTAATATTTAATAACCTTACCAATATTTAATTACTCAATATCATGTCTTGAAAGAATTGCTGCTGGAGTTTTACGTATTACTTTAAATAATGGTAATAATCCAACAATTAGATTAAATCCATATAGTAACAGAACACAAATTCCTATAGTATTAAAGTTAACGACAAACATTCTATCTACATATGGAATCTTTGACACTTGATATAAAATATATGTCATTAGTGCTATACCTGGGACATTTGCTATAGTGGTAATAGAAATTATTTCTCCTAAGAACATTCTATAAATATCTTTTTTCTTAACTCCTATTGCTCTGTATACTCCAATTTCTTTTATTCTAGATAGGAATGATGATCTAATCATTAAATATATTTCAATTAGTGATATCGCTAGAATAACAGCTGCAAATATAATTGCACTTCTAATTTGATTTTTCTTATTTTCTAAATATTCTGTTTTATCCTTTTCATATCTATCAATAATATTAAGTCTATATTCGTTTTGAAATTTATCTAATACTTTTGCTTTATCCTTTGGATAAATTGTAAATCCATTATTAGTTAATATAAGATTATATTTTACTGTATTATTATTTACTAAATAATCTTGTTTATTTGTTTTACTATCATAGAATCCAACAACAATTAATTGTTTGCCATTTACTTCTGCTTTTATTGGCTTATTTAATTTAACTTGTTCTTGATTACTTTTATTAATTATTACTTCATAATCATTAGTAGGAAATCTTCCTTTAGTAATTTTTATATCATCTAAGAATAAATTATAATCTTTAACAATTGCTTCAGAAGCACTTTCTACTGAATCATCCTCAATATATAATCCCATCATATCAGATGAACTCATATTACTTAGTATATTCACAAATAGAGCTTTATCAGCATATATAGATCCACTTAATTTGTCAACAAAGCCAACAATAGTAAAATCATTCATGTCTTCTATAGTAACTACTCTATTTAGTAATTCATCTACTGTTTTAATACCCATACCTTTAATCATAGACATATCTTGTTTTAGTAAGTCATCTGCTACTTTTTTGTCAATAACTAATTCATATTGGTTTTGTGGCATTCTTCCTTTAACTATATCAGCTTCACTAATTTTATTTATATCTACAAGTGAACCTGATAATTCAAATGTGTAACTTGCTAATTGATAATAATTGTCCATCTTAATTTTGAAGTTTGCTTCACTATTACCTGGAATCATATAATCTACATATTCATCATTTTCATATTTCAAATAATCATCCACTTTAACAGAAGCTATATCAACTTGAAGATAATTTTTATCTAATTTAATATAATCTGATTCTCTTATATCTAGAGCTCCAGCAATATTGCAAACAGCATATACTACAAATAAACTTGATACAAAGAATCCAATTAAAAGTATCTTTTTTAAAATACTATAATTAATTATGCGATTAAATCCATATTTTATAGATTTAGCAATACTATATATAGAACTATATTTTGGTTTATAACTTTTATCAGTAATAGAGTTTAAATCAAAACTATATTTTTCATATATACTTTTATCAATTTTTTTATAGTGATCATCTACTAATTCAATACCCGAATTTGGTCCTACAACTTCTATTTTGTTATTTTCCGCTTGAATTAATATATTACCATTCTTAAATACAATTTTTACTTTTAAATCAATATTATCTTCATCTGAAAATAGTTCTATATTTATATTGTCTTTTTCTAATTTTTCTTTATTTTTTAAGTCTTGTAAATAGATTTTATTATCTATCCTATATTCTAGAGCATCATCCGAATTATTTGCATAATCATTTATTATTTTTCCATCTTGTAATTCAACTATTCTTGTAGCATAGAATTTGGCAAGTTCTACTTCGTGAGTTACTAAAATAACAAGCTTATCTTTAGAAATTGCTTTTATAATATTCATAATTTCTAAAGAATTTTTACTATCCAAATTTCCAGTAGGTTCATCAGCAATAACAATATTGGGATTCTTAACTATTGCTCTTGCAATTGCAACTCTTTGTTTTTCACCACCAGATAGCATAGAGGCAGGTCTATTTCTATATCTATACATATTTACTGCCTCTAAACAATAGTTAACCCTTTTAGCAATTTCTTCTTTGTTTTTGATTCCTAACATTCTAAGTGTTATAGCAATATTTTCAAATACAGACATATTTTCTATTAGTTTATAATCTTGAAATATATATCCAATATTTAAATTTCTTATCTTATCAATTGTATAAGAAGATCTTTTAGTAATCTTTTTTCCGTTAATATATATTTTTCCACTATTTACTTTATCTAGACCACCTATAGCATTTAAAAGAGTTGTTTTTCCGCTTCCTGATTGTCCTAGTATTGCAACTAAGCCTTTGTCTTCTAGTTCTAATGAGGTATTATCAATAATATGTATTTCATTTCTTCTTCTACGATTAAAATATTTGTTTACTTTGTCTATCTTTATCATATTATTACACCTCCTCATTATAAGTTTTCATTGCACTATTCTTAAATAGTTTTCTAGAGTATTTAGAAGAAATCAATCTAGAGATTGTAAATAATATTACATAAACTAAAATAAATTCTCTTAAACTCAAA
Source organism: Clostridiales bacterium UBA4362 (assembly GCA_002393975.1). Taxonomy (GTDB): domain Bacteria; phylum Bacillota; class Clostridia; order TANB77; family CAG-508; genus CAG-793. The sequence continues at coordinate 5,491 of DGSM01000021.1, read as the reverse complement.
TAAGAAGTGATTTTATACAAGTATTCATTACTAATCACATTGTTTTTAATTAAATAAATTAAAAGCATTACAGATCCAAAAGCTACTGTTGAATTAACAAATAACTCTATATCTAGTATTCTTTTTACATTCTTGTATGTTGCTCCTAATATTCTAAGCGTTGTATAGTAAATATTACGTGATTTTAGAATAATTCTAATGATTAAATATGATATAAAGAATAATGCTATTATCAAGCTTGATGTTACTAATACTTTGATAATCTTCATTACCCTTTTAAATATTTCTCCTTCATTCATCTTAAAATCAGTAACTTTTTTAGCTGTTATTCCAATGTTATTAAGATCTTGAATAGTAGTCTCTATTTGATCAACATCTTTAACAAATACACTTGATTGATATGATGGTTTATTATAAAGAGAATTATAATCATCTACATTTATAAATATTGTGTATCTATTATTATCGTATTTATCAAGACCCGTTAATCGTCTAAAGTTTGATTTAGTATATGTGCTTGAAATAGTTAAATCAATTTCATCTTCATAATAAATGTTTTCTACATATATTTTTAAAGGCTGATTTAATATTCTTGAATTTTTATAATCATATTTAAAATCATCATCTACTAAAGCTTTTCCTCTTTCTATATTTACACATGGTTCTACATTGTAAGTATCGAATTTATTATTCATAAAGACTTTCATCTTACTATAGTTCTTATTTATTGTGCTTCTTAATTCTCTTAAAACATTTCTAGATACATAGAATTTACATTCAGAATCATAATTAATATCTTTATCATCGACATATTTTATTCCTACAATATTAAGAGTCTTAATTACTTCATCATTATAACCATATTGAATAGGCTTTAGCACATCAAAAGATTTATTTAATATATCATCTATCATTTGCTTAATATAGAAATCATTTTTTCTTACAAGAATTACGATTTCATTATCATTTTCTGGTATTCTACCTAAATCTACAGGTCCTTTAAATAATTCTAAATCTAGCATATTACCAGCAAAAAATACTTCATCTCTTTGTAAATAAAAAGAAGTATCTAAGAAAATATCATCTTCAATAATATAATCAACATTAGAAAGCTCTTTTATTTTTTTATATTCTTCATCTGTAAATGAAGTCTTATTTTCTTTATTTATAATAATACGATTTTTTGAAAGATCTCTAAATGCTAAGCTATATCCTTCATCAACCAATTCTTTTTCAGATAATTGGAAAGAAGCATATTCAGATAGTAATGCTGTACTCATAAAGAAAAATACTATAAATAACAATAAAAATTTACTAAATATATTAAAAGTATTTCTTACTCCTAATCTATATTTATTGAAAGCACTTATATTGCTATATTTACTTTCCTTTGGCTTAATGTCTTCTGTTATTCTTGTAATCTCTCTATTTTCAACTATTCTGCCATCATTCATTTTAATTATTCTAGTAGCATATTGTTCTACTTGTTCGATATTATGTGTAACTATTACTACTAGCTTATCTTTAGCAACTCTTTTTAGTATTTCAATTACTTCTTGAGCAGATTTAGAGTCTAAATTTCCCGTTGGCTCATCGGCAACAATTATTGGAGTATCTTTTACCATTGCTCTTGCGATTGCAACTCTTTGTTTTTGTCCACCAGATAGTTTTGATACTTTTGTATTCTTAAATTTTGTTAGTCCAACATCGTCAATTATCTTTAATATCTTTTTCTTTACATCATGTTTTTTGTATCCATTTAATAGCATTACTAGTTCTACATTTTGGTATACTGTATAACTATTAATTAGATTAAAGCTTTGGAAAATATTTGCTATATATTTTCTTCTATAATCCTCAAATTCTTTTTCAGTAAAATGGCTTGTTTCTTCGCCATTTATATACATCTCTCCTTCTTCATAACTATCTAAACCTGATATTACATTTAAAAGAGTAGTTTTACCGCTTCCAGATTCTCCAGTAATTACAACAAATTCGCCAATCTTAAGTTCTAGATTAACATTAGTAAATCCTGAAGCGATAACTCCTTTATTGTAATAAAACTTAGAAACATTCTTTAGTTTAAGCATTTTGATTTCCTTTCAAAACATAAAATTTGTTTCATATATTTTCAAATAAATTTTATCATATTGATTATTTTTATTAAATTGTTTTATTAATAATTTAATATTTATTATTCATATCTAATAAAAAACTTAATATTAAGTCAAAGAAAAAGAATCTCATATCATATGAAATTCTTTTTTAAATGGTCTTTTATTTATTATATCTTTTATCTCCCCACCAATTAGGAATTAGGTCTTTAAGTAATACTGTTTTTCTTGTTTCATAATCTGTTAATATTTCAATATTTCTATTATCATAATTTAATTGCATTAAGAACTCTCTACAAGCTCCACAAGGCATTCCTCCATTTACTTTTGGTGGTTCACTTCTAAAAGCAATCATTCTCTTTATTTTAGTTTCACCTGTATTCATATACATATTTAAAGCAGCTACTCTTTCGGCACATAGATTCATTACTCCACTTGCACCTTCAATGCAAAAGCCTGTAAATATTTTTCCACTTTCACTTTGAACAGCAGCTACTACATGATGTGCTGTAATAAATGGTGATACTTCTTCAGGATGATATTGTTCTTTTGCTTTTAAATACATCTCTTCCCATATATCCATTTCTAATCTCCTTTTAAAATCATTCCATATCCAAGATTATCATCTATTCTTTTTACAAATCCAAATTTTTCATAAAAACCTTCTTTGTTTTTAGATGCTCCCAAATAAACTCTAATATCTGGATTTTCTTTCTTAAGTTCTTTTACTTTATCTAATAACTTAGTCATTATTAAAGTACCAATTTTTCTATTTTGGTAATTAGGACTTACCATTACATCATGTATATACATAAAGCATATGGTATCTCCAATAAGTCTTCCAAATCCAATAATAGAATTATCATCATAAACACTTATAGAATAATAAGTATTATCTAATGCTCTTTTAGAAACAGCTTCATCATAATGTCCCCATCCAACTTGATCATAAAGAGTATTAAATTCTTCAACATTATTTTCATTTTCTTTAATTGTTATCATTTAAACTTCTAAATATAATTATAATTAATTAATAATTAAACCAATCAGAACAATTAAAATAATTTAACTACTTCATCTTTTATTCTTTCAGCAAGTATCTTATGACTCTCCAGTGTTAGATGTAAACCATCTGGTCCAGTTTCCAAATCATTTGTTGGTACAAATGGACAATTATATTTACTTGCTATTTGTTTATATATTTCATCAAATTGTTCAGATTTTCTTCCAGCTCCCATGTATTTTTCGGGTTCTACCCCTAAACTTGCATGTTCATTTACTAGTGGCGGACATACTATTATTAATTTTGGTCCCGCTTCTTTAAATTGTGATTTTCTATATAAAATTGTTTTTACAAAATACTCTTCAAATAGCTTTCCTATATCTTCAGCTGTTCTATTGTATATAGGTTTTAATTCATTTGATCCAAGCATAATTACAACTAAATCTAATGGATCATGAGAATCTAAACATGGAATTAAATATTCTAATCCATTTTTTCCTTCTTTTCCTGGTCTTGGATCATCAGAAATTAAAGTTCTACTATTTAATCCTTCTTCTATTATTTCAAATCTATCACCAAGTAAATTACCTAATACTTTAGGCCATCTTTCATTTTCACCATATCTTTCATGATCGCTTCCAGAAATATATCCCCAAGTATTAGAATCTCCATAGCACATTACTCTTATCTTATCCATCATATTTCTCCTTAAAATCAATTATTCTTTATTTACTTTATTTCTAATCCATAAGAATAGTAATCCTATTAAAACAAATATAATTGTAAGTAAAACAATCATATAGAATACACCTATTCCTAAAGATTCAAATCCCATAATACTAAGATCAAAACCAAACCATCCTGTTGGAGCTTTAAAATTCAAGAAATTATATGGTGCTCCCATTGTACCCCATCTTAGTCCAAGAGAACTTGCGATTACTACAAATAATACATATAGAAGTGGAGGAATAATCGCATATAAGGCATGGCTCTTTTTAGACTTATATCCTTTTGTAAGGAAAAGAAAATCAATAATAGCAAGTAATGGAGTAATAAAATGTAAGCATAAGCTACCACAACCATACATTATATAGGCATTAATAAAGCCTCCTTCAATTGTTGGTGCTAATATAGTCATAAAAACAAAAAATGTAAGAGTTATAGAAATAGTTGCTAAAAATTTAGTTATATATAATCCATTTTTCACTTCTAATTCTTTTTTATTGACTAAATAGTATATTTCTCTTATTAAAAATATTAATAGTACTACATCAATAAATATATTCGATAGAGTTGTAAAATAAGTATATGTAAGTAAACTATAAGATGTTCTAATGATTCCATATATACTAGAAACTATAGCAATTATTATTATAATAATGCTTAAAATTCTCTTTTTCATAGATTAAATATCTTAGCCTTTCATTTCATTTTATTTTACTTCATTTCAATTGATAAGCTAAAAGATACACCTATATGCATTTTTTTATAAATTCTTCAAAAAGATTATTTGTAAATTCTTCTTCCAACATTAATTCTGGATGCCATTTTAGTCCTATTACAAATTTCTTATCTTCTAATTCGATACTTTCTACAAAACCATCATATGAATATGATGATATCTTTGCATAATTCTCAACATTTTCTTTAGGAGCCATCATAGTATGTATGCTATTTACTTTATATTCATCTTGCTTTAATAAATTATATAATTTAGTATCTTTAATAATAGAAATAGTATGTCTATAATTTTTGTCATATATATCGTGGCTTTTAGTTTTATCTTCGTAAACATCGGTTCCTAAGGCTCTTAAAATATTATTAAATCCTGCACATATTCCTATAAGAGGCTTATCAAGTTCAATTATTCTCTTAGCCATTTCTATTTCATAATTACAACTATATAGACCGCCTTGCAAAATAAATCCATCACATAGATCAATTTGTCTATAAAGTTCTTTAATTTCTTCTTCACTAAGAATTGTATCATCTTTAATATCGTTGTCATTAAATTTAAGTGTATTTGAAGTTGGTAATAATGTTATAGCTGTTCCGCCATGTTTAACTATTAAGTATCTGATTTCATCAACCTCATCAATTCTATGCCAAATATCTTCTCCATATTGAGGTTGAACTTTTCCTATAATTCCTATAAGTGGTTTACTCATAATAAACTCCATTAATTATTTTAATAATTTTTCTAATGCATTAGCATTCAATATTGTATTTGAAATAAATTCTCCTTTATAGAAATTAGCCCAATTGTTAAACACACATGGTGCATTTTTTGCTTTCTCTAATGAATCTATTTTTATAAAGTCTAGCTTAATTCCCTTATCTTTAGCATAGTCAGATAATTCTTTTACTTCATATT
>DGSM01000042.1 GCA_002393975.1 Clostridiales bacterium UBA4362 | reverse complement strand
GTGTAGGCCCATCAGTAGCAAATCCACAAAATATGGTAGGATTAAGTGGAATAATAGATTGTATATGTAATTATGGAAGTAGTGTAGAAGAAGCATATAATCAAGCAGTGAATGAAGTATCAAGATGTGAACAAGAAGTAATAAAATGTCAAAAAGCAGTAGAAAGAGCAAAAACAAAATTAGCAAATACACCATGTGTATGGGGGTGTAGATAATGCTTAAGAATTCTATTAGAAACATTAATAATAGATTAGATGAAACATCCCCAGTAGTGCATTCACATCAAGATTGGGATCATAATAATTATAACTTTGATAGTGAACATTTTAATTATGATAATTTTGAAGTAGCTCCACTAGAGGATGAACAATCAGCATATTTAAGTATGTGTGCATTAGCAAACTACTCCGCAGGAGCAGTTTCTTCGCTTGGAAATTTAGATGCAGGAAGTGTACAAAATGTTAACTTAGCTGGAGTTAATCAACATAAAGCATGTTTATCAAGTATAGGATCAACAATGGAAAGTACCTTACAAAATATGGGAAATGCATTAAACGTAAGATATACAGCGGAGATGGAAAACCAAGGATTATTTGGAGGAGAACCAGGACAATTATTAGATATAGCAGGATATTTAAGAGAAGTAGCAGCTGAAAATACTTCAGATATACTAGACCAAATCGCAGGATTTGGACAACAAACTGGAGTGCAAGGTGGATATCAACCACAATATGATGAAAGTGTATTTACAGACCCAGCAAAATTATCATCAACATATCAAGAAATAGCTGGAAGAGATCCAAGTACATGGTCAGAAGAAGACAAATATGTAATAATGGCATATTATAATGATCTTGCTGGAAGAACAGCAGCTGAAAAAGCAAAAGCAGATGAAAATGCAGGATGGGCAACAGATGATTTAAGTTATTATTCTATATATGGAAAATATGATGAATTAAAAGCCGAGCAAAACAAAATGGAAAAAATGTTAAAAGCCAATGGTATGATGGAATATTCTGATTGGGAAAAAGGATGGCAAGATATAAAAGCCGCTGGAAAAGCACTGGTTAGTGAAGGCTCTGATGTAATCGGAGCAATTAAAGATGGCGATTGGAAAGGTGCATGGCACGAATTCACAGAATTTAACGAACAATTACTAGCCACAGGAGCAGTAGTAACAGAATCAACTGTAAGTGGAGTATTGAAAATAGGTGAATATGTAGATGATGGTGCACATATTTTAGTAACAACAGTAGCAACACCAACAACATATTTAATAGATAAAGTCGCAGGAACAGATATAACAGGACAAATGTGGGATGCAACAATGGATGATGTTGCTAGAGATAAAGTAGGAGAAGGAAGACAATGGTTCTATGAGGGAACACCAATAGGCCAATATATAAATGAACAAAGTCAATTAAAATGGGATAGTGCAGGTTCACAATTAATACAAGATGTATCTGAAAAAGCTGGAGAAGTTGCAATAATAACGGCAGCAACAGTAGCTTCAGGAGGAACAGCAGCGCCATTACTAGCCGGTGTAGGTTTCTTAAAAGGCACTGGTGAAGAGGCTGAAAGAAGATATAATTTAACAGATGAAAATGGAAATTATACAAATAGATCATGGAAAGATACAGGACTTGCATATTTAAGTGGTTTAGCAGAAGCCGCTGAATGGTATGGAACTTCACAAGCAATAGGAGCAGCAACTCAAGGAATAAATGCTGTTAAACAAATGGGCTTTGATGGAATAAAACAAATGGTATCTAGTGGAATAGCAGGAAGTACACCTAGAGAGATTGCAAAAACTGTGTTAAGAGGAGCAAAGAACTCATTGTTAGAAGCAGATACATGGATAGATGTAGGAACAGGATTAGTAGATTTCGTAGTAGATGGAGTTAATACTGGAGAATGGAATTGGGGAAGTCTTGCTGTAGACACAGTACTAAATTTGGGTGGAAATATGCTTGGAGGTTCTGCAGGAGAAATACTTGGTGGAAGTCATGGTATGCATCCAGATTTAGATATAGACGGACCAAATCCAAGTAGATTAGCAATTGATGCTCATTCACCTGATCTTGATACATTAGCGGCAACTTATCCTGCTAAACCAGTAGTTGATATTGATGAAATGTTTGATGGTGGTAGAATGGGTGGAGTAGATGGCTTCGTTCCAGATGGATCCCCATATTTAGCAAGAACATCAGCTTCTAGAATTGATGAAATAGGCGAAAGAATGCTACACAATGAAGGAAGATTAGATAATGTAATGGGTGAGCTAGATAGATATTTAACAAATAATCCTGATAGCCAGTTGGCTGACATGATGGATGACTTAGCAAGTGCTCGTAGAGGTTTGTCTAGAACACAAGGTGAGATTGATCTTGACGATGTATTTAGAAGAAGAGACGAATTTGCAATAGATTATTTTGATAAATCTTTGATAAACAGCCAAGATGCAGTAGATCATGTATTAGGTGGTTTAAGCGAATATGCAGCTTTGCATCCTGATAATGATGCGGTAAAATATGCAATAGATGAATTATCATCTACTCTTGATGAAATGAGAACTACTCGTGCTGTTTTTGGTGATACATATATGGATGTATTTTCATCACATGATGGTGCAGTGGGTGGATTCATTCCAGATGGAGCACAAGCTTCTCTTAGATATACAAACGCTACAACCGAATGTATGGATGACATGGAATATGCTATTAGACAATATATGGATAAATATAATTGTTCTAGAGCTAAAGCAATTGACCAATTAGATGCATTAGTAGATGAGCATTCATTTAAATATATGACTTCAGCAGGTGGAGCAAGAGGCAAATTAATGCAATATGATTTTGATGAATTAAGTGATTCATTAAAAGCACTTAAGAATGCTGATAATTTACCAGCTGGAGCAGTGGATGACGTTGATTATGCAATAAAACAATTTATGTATAAATATAATTGTACTAGAGCAAAAGCTATCGAACAAATGGATAACTTAATAAGTTCAGGTGATTATTATTTTATGACGTCGGCTGGTGGGGCAAGAAGCAGATTAATGCAATATGATTTAGATCAATTGGATGCTGCACTTAATAAATTAAAATATAGCACTCCTAATGTACCACAAACACCAAATATACCTAGAAATCAATTTGCTGACCCAAGATTAAATAATAGTGGTAATACTCCATTTAATTATGGACGACCAACAAAACAGGATCCTGCAAATTTCTTTGGTCAAAATGCTTCAAAATATGGTGCATCATATGGTGTTGATCAAGGAGCAATATATGATTTATGTGATTATTACGATTCGTATGGAAGAAGAGTATCATATAGAGAAGCAAAAGCAATGGTTAATAATGCAATAGAAAATAATCGCCCTGTACCAAGATTCAGAAAAACTGGAAATACTGAATATTTTAATATTAAAAATGGATTGCAAAGTAGGTATGGATTATCTGCACAAGAAGCATCTGTTCTTATGTCTACAATAGATGATGCAGGAGCATGTTCTTATGCTGCAGTATGTAATGAGGTATTTGATACATTTAATGGTAGCCCACAATTATTTGAACAAAAATTTGGCTTTCCAATGTATAAAACTGTTGATGGAGTTACAAAGCCAAATTATGAAGGCCTACTTGTTGATATGTATGTAAATGTAAATATGCCAGAAAATGGTGGAAGATTGCTAGTAAGAAATTGGGATGGAACATATTCTTTAAATCCATCAGCATTAAGTGCAAAAGTTGATCCTTTAGGTAGACAAATGCTAAATGCAGACAATCAATTATACCTATCTGGTAGCGGTGGTAAAAATAATACTGTAATAGATAATTATCTAAAGAGCAAAGGATTAGGAGGATATTCTTCAAGCGTTCAAGTACCAAGGGATACATATTTAACTAGAAGTCAATTAGATCAAGTAGGAGATTACGTAAAACAAGGAATTGCAGATGGAAAAGAATTCTCTCTTGGAATATATAAAGGAAAATCAGAAATAAATATTATTTCATTAGATGGAAGACCAAATCAATCAACATTCAGATGGAACGAAGGTGGAGGACACGCTGTTTATGTTACAGGTGTTACAGATAGAGGATTTGTCGTAAGTTCATGGGGTGGTAAGTATTTAATCCCTTATGATGATCTTGCTAAACAAGGAGCACCATGGTTATTAAATGAATCAGAAATAAAATTAAGTTAATGGAGGTTTTATGGAATATAATTATGAATATATGTTTTTCAAATACATATACAAAAAATTGAATTTACAAGAATTAGATAAGTCACTTCAAGAAAAAGGTATTAAACCTATTGATGAAAAAAATATAGGGAATAGAATATCTAAATATTTTTCATTATTAAATCAAGGAGATACTTCTAGTTTTACACCAGAAGAAAAGACAGAGTTTGATAAATATTTTTCACAAGAAGTTGCTAATTTATCAATTGATGATAGTTCTTTAACTAATTTTTTAGAACAAACATATGTAAAATTCTTTCACTTAGATGGAGAAGTAAAATATATTTATTATGGTCCTGATTCAATGGAATTTATGGCACCATCTAATGCAATAGCATTAGGAATAAATTATGTTAAATATGATCTAAATGAAAATAATTATGAGCAAGAACTTGATAATCAAGAAGGAATTATTGTAGATATGTTAAATTATATTCAAATGGAACTTGCTAAGAAATATAATATGAATTTAGCAGCTATGGCATATAATGAAGTTACATTAAGTCAACCATTTGTTAGAATATAATTAATATAGTAAAGTAATATAAAAGATTTACAGATTAAATTGTAAATCTTTTTTTTAAATGGTAAAATTATTTTATATGATATGAAATAATATAAGGAGGAAGTATGCTAAAAAACAAAAAGAACAATTTAACATTGATAAGAAAAAGATATGCAGAATATACAACAACAGAATGTACTCCTTATAAAGACTGTAG
>DGSM01000011.1:10277-14616 GCA_002393975.1 Clostridiales bacterium UBA4362 | reverse complement strand
GTTAATGCTGTAATTGCTATAGTTAGTATAATAATTATAAAAGTTAATTTTATATCAAACTTCGTCATAATCCATACAGGAAAATATGCTGTTAAGCCAATTGGAATTATTGTTAAAAGTAATATTTTAGCTAAACCTTTAAAAATTCCATCTGGATAAGTTGCAAAACTTGTCATTAAATTGTTTCCAGTATCTGCAATCATATCTGATCTGCCGAACCAAAAGCTTAAAGAACCAAGTATTATTGCAACATCTGTTATTATTATTGCTCCAGTAATAGTAAAGAGCGTAAATAATAGAAATTTAGTTATTGTTATACCACTAATAAAAAGTACTATATATCCATATAAGATATCACCTAATGCCGATACTTCAATATCTGTTGTAATTGCAGATATAAGAACATTTTTAGGTTGTACTAGAAAACTATCTAATTTACCATTTGTAATTGTATCTGATAGTGTATATGCCTTTTTAAATATAAAATGTGAAAAACCATATGTTGAAGCGGCAATTGCCCAAAGTAGTAATACTTGATTAAAAGAATAACCGCCAACATCTTCTTTCAATGAATATAGTATTATCCATTGAATAATAAAGCTAGCATTATTAAGAATCATAAATAAAACGTTCATAATAAAACTGGTTTTATTAAGCATTTCACGCATTAATCCATATTTAATTGTCTTTAGAGTAACTCTAAATTGATTTTTAGCCGCCTGTAACATTTAATTTTTTTACCCCCTTCCTATAAAGTGCGAAACATAATCCAAATGCTATGCCAACATAAATTATTTGAGATAATAATATTTCTAGTGCTTGAGCATAACTGAAGTCTACAAATAATTTAGCAGGACCATAGCAAGTAACATATATAGGACTATATCTCATAATTTGTGCAAGAATTCCAGGAAAATATTCAATAGGGAATAGAACTCCAAGTACTAATATCATTTTGCTATATAACCAATAAATAGGATTTGCATCTTCAATAATAAAAGATATTAAACCTATAAAAGTTATTAATATAGTATTAATTAATATTGCAAGAAATCCTGATAATGCAACTAGTAATATAGCTGGAATAGATAAACTAGGAAAATCTTTTAAGAATATGATTCCTAAAGAAAAACCAACAACTATAGAAATTAAGGTCTTAATAGTTGTTTCTCCTAAATGACCTGAAATAGCATAACCTATATAACTATAAGGTTTGTTTATCATATATGCTATATTTCCACTTCTAACATCATCAACTATTCTTCTACAATAACGTCTTCCATCAATTGCACACCAAATTATTTCAGTCATGATTACATACCAAACCATTTGATTTTTTGAATAACCATTAATCAATTCATTTGGATTATCATAAATATAAGTCCAAAGATTCATAAATATAAAAATCAACAAAATGAAATTAATTAATCTAAATAATATGTTTAACATGTATTGCAAAGTACTCATAAGTTCAGATTTATATATATGAATATACTTTCTCATATTGTCACTCCTTTCTGTAAATTGCAGAAATAATATCCTCCAAAGGAGTATTAGAGATGTTAATGTCAACAATGTTGTCAGGATTTATTAATTTTAAAACAGCAGTTAAATCTGTAACCTTGGTATCGATTTCTATTTTCAAGCTATTAGCTTTTTCTTTAAGAATTTTAATACCTTTTTTGTTACTAAGATTTATATTGTCTTTCAATTTTACTTCTATGATTTTTTTATCCATATAATGATATTTTAAATTAGTCATAGAATCATCCATAACAATTTGACCATCATTAATTATTATTACGCGCTTACATAATTTTTCAATATCAGAAATATCATGACTAGTTAAAAATATAGTAGTATGATATTCCTTGTTCATTTTTTTAATTAATTTTCTGATACTTTCTTTTACAACAGGATCAAGTCCTATAGTAGGTTCGTCCAAGAACAAAACTTTTGGTTTATGAATTAAAGATGCAACAATCTCACATCTAATTCTTTGGCCTAAACTTAAGTTTCTGACAGGAGTATTTATAAATTTTTCAAGATCGAAAAGCTTACTCAATTCATCAATACGCTTTTCTGTTTCTTTCTCAGGAATATCATAAATGGCTCCAAAAAACTTAAAGTTGTCATAGGCTGTTAAGTGCATCCAAAGTTGTTCTTTTTGTCCAAAAACTGTGCCAATTTCATAAGCAAGTTTTTTTCTAGACTTTGTAGGGTTAATGCCAAGTACTTCTATAGACCCACTATTAGGGTAAAGAATGCCTGTTAGCATTTTTATTGTGGTACTTTTACCAGCTCCATTTGGACCTATAAAAGCTATAATTTCGCCTTCGTCAACATCAAATGAAATATCATTAACGGCACAAACTAATTTGTATTTAGTTTTAAAAATAGATTTTAAACTTCCAATGAAACCTTTTTCTTTTTCTTTAACCTTAAATGTTTTGGTTAAGTTTTTAACTTTTATGACTGTCATAAGCTTCTCCTTTCTTTGAATTGTTTCTTTTTGTTTTATGATTTCAAAAAATACAAAAAAGGCGGGGTACTACTGAAAAACAGTAGTGACTCCGCCAAAGTATCCTTAAAACGTGTAGGTTTGTATTAAACCCTGTGTAGCTTATATATACACACTCACTTTTTGTATTTATTTATCATGTTTTTATATTAACATAATATTCCAATAAATTCAAGATGTTTTTATAAAAAATAATTTTGCTTTAATTTTAAAACAATGAGTCAATTTCGTAATAAAACTAATAATCGTTTTACTACCAAAAGACCCTTTGATAAAATAAAATAAATTAATTATGAAATAAAAAGAGGTACTAAAAATGACTAATGAAAAGCTTATTAAATCTCGTATAATTAAGATAGTAGTTGTCACATTAATTATACTTACAATTGGATTCCTTTCTTTTAATAAAGGAACAATATCATTTAATAATTTAATTGAGAGAGCATATCAAGCAGAAGGAGATACCTTAGAATTATTAGATAACGCATCAGGTACAGCAATGCCTTCAAATATTGAACTTGAGTATGTAGCATACAATGAGGTAGCTAGAAACTATGCTGCAAGATACAAAGCAGATAATTTCAGTTCTTGCAAACTAGAATCAAGTAATAGCAATGTCCTTTTGATAATTCAAAAATCAACTGCATGGTGGGTATATACAATTAATCAAGGAGAGGCTGATTTAATATTAAGTAATGGAGAAACTTCAGTTTCTTATCATGTAAAAGTTAATGCATCTTTAACAAGTATTAAGATAGTAAATCCTGTTTCAAATACTGAATATCCAGATAATACATCTTTACCAGCTAATAGCACATTGCAACTAGGTTTAAAGACAGAACCTGCGGATGCTCCTACTGCTGGAATTATTTGGTCATCATCTGATTCAAATATTATGGAAGTTGATCAAACAGGTTTAGTTACAACACATACACAATCAAATTCACCTGTTACTATTAAAGCAAGAAATACTAAAGGTGATATTTATGATACAGTAATATTAAAGATTCAAAAGATAGAAGCTACTGGAGTTAGCATTTCTAGTCCTAAAGATAAATATACTGTTGGTGAAACAGATAAAATGGTAGCAACATATACTCCTGATGGAGCATCACCAGATACTATAGCTTGGACATCATCTAATAGCGATGTTATGACAATAGATAATGATGGTAACATAAGTGCCCTAGCAGAAGGAACAACAACTATTTCTGCAGTAGTTGATGGAAAGCTTAATTCAAATGAAGTTACACTATCTGTTAGAAAAGGTGTTGAAAGCGTAACACTTAATGAAAATAAATTAGATATGATTAAAGGGGATAAAACAACTCTTACAGTATCATATACTCCAACAAATGTTGATGATGACTTAAAAGGAGTTACATTTAAATCTTCAAGCCCAACAGTTGTAACAGTAAAAGATAATGGTGAAGTAGAAGCTGTTGGAAGTGGAACCGCAACAATAACAGCAACATCTACAACTAATGCAAATGCATATGCAAATTGCTTAGTAACTGTTACAGTTCCAATTACATCAATCAAAGCAAATCCTAATAAGATTACATTAGAAAAAGGTAAAGTAGAAACATTAAATATTGAAGTTACTCCATCAGATACAACTGATGAAAAAGCATTTACATATAAATCAAATAATGAAGATGTTGCAACAGTAACTTCTTCTGGAAAAGTAAAAGCAGTTGCAGAAGGAACAACAACTATAACAATTACACATACAGCATCTGAATTAACAACTGAAGCAACAATTATTGTAAAAGATGAACCTGTAGTTGAAAACAATACAGTTGAAGAAAATACAAC
>DGSM01000011.1:0-10235 GCA_002393975.1 Clostridiales bacterium UBA4362 | reverse complement strand
GAAAATACAACCACACAAAATAGTGTTGTAGAAAACAATGTAGTAGATGAAAATACAACTACAGAAGATCCAACAAATACAGTTGAACCAGAACCACTAGATAGTGATGATAAGAGTATATTAACTAGTGCAAATTCAGCAATTAATGGAAGAGTTAAATTTGATAAAACAGTTGATCCAGATTGGGAATTAGTTATTTCTAAAAAAGAAGTAACAGAGAATTTAAATAATGCAAGTGTAGTTAGTCTATATGATATTAAAATCATGAAACTAGGAAAAGAAGTTCCAATCGAAGGACAAAACATGAGAATTACACTACAACCTGATATGGACTTATCAAAATATTCATCAATAAAAGTTGGATATGTAGAAAATGATCAATTAGTTACATTATATAATGCTTCTTATGATGGAACTTATGTATCATTTAATACAAATCATTTAAGTGAATATGCTATTGTTGGAACTGAAACTGATACAAATGCACTTGTAGCTACAAATTCAAAATCATCAAGCACAACAAAAGGTTCACCACAAACTGGTGATATCAATGTTACATTATATATTATAGCTGCAATAGGATCATTATTAGGTATTACATTTATTATTAAATATCTTAAAGATAGAAGATAGGAGATAATAAATTAATATAATATATTAAAAGAGTTTAGATAAAAAAAGAGATATTTGACTAAAATATCTCTTTTTTATATAATTCAAACCGATAAGGAAGTGTTATGGGAAGACGAGATAGAAGGAGAAGAAATAATTATTCTAAAAGAAGAATTCATATTTCTATAAGCAAGAAGATTTTCTTAATTCTCTTGCTATTTTTACTATGCGGAGTTTTTGTTTTTTCTACATATACATTAATTGAAAGACAAAAAGATAATAATTCCCAAGCAATTATATTTGAGGCTATACAACAACAAGTCGTAGAAAACAGAATAGTAGATCAAACAAAAGATTTTAACTATATTGATATCGATAAATTAATCCAAGAAAATAATGATGTAATCGGCTTTATAGAAATACCAAATACAAGTATTTCATATCCAATATTGCAAAGTACAGATAATAGTTATTACCTAGATAAAGACATTACTAAAAATTATAATATTAATGGATCAATATTTATGGACTTTAAGAATAGTACAGATTTTTCTGATGATAATACTGTTATTTTTGGACATAATATGCATAATGGCAACATGTTTAATCCTTTACAAAAAATAGTAAAAGGTAATCTAGGAAATGAAGTATACATAAATGTATGCACTAGAGAATATAATATGAAGTATTTAGTTTATTCTTCATATTATAATGAGCCAACTATAGATCCAATAAGAACAGACTTAGATGATAAGGAAGCTTTTATAGATGAAACTTTAAAGAAAAGTTTAGTACAATTTAATCATCCAAAATTAAGTGAAGATTCACATATACTTACTCTTTCTACATGTAATATGACAGGTAAAAAAAGGACTATAGTGCATGCGGTAAGGACAATTAAAGTAGGTCGTGAATAGAAATATTACATTTATATTAAAAAGCAAAATTATACTTTAATTTTAAAAAAATTATTGTTATTATGAATACAGCAATTAAGTTTGCTATCAAGAAAGCACTAAATAATAAATATACAAAAATAAAATTAGTGTGAGTAAGGATAATCAAAATGTTTTTAGCTGGTAATAAAATGGAAGAAACCAAAAATAAAACGGCTAGAGGCATAACACGAAAGAAAAAGATATTATCGAAAACAATCAAAAGAAAAGGATTATTACCATTTTGTATGACCATTAAGATTGCCAATGCGCAATGGGAATCTTGGAGTAATAATTAAAAAGTGTCGGAGCCTTGTTTCGGTCATTGAGATCAAGAGAAAAGTGCTATACTTTTGATTAAAAAGAGAGGTCTAGTTTAAACCAAAGTAAAAGTATGACCATTTGAGAGTTGAAATCTTGTGTACAGGGAAATTAACTTTTAAAAAGTTTATCCTTATTTAGGTCATTGAAACCATGAAATAAGCACTTATGACATGGGTAAAAAAGAGGATTTAGAGTTTAAACAAAAGTTAAAGTCAAACAGTTAGTTTGATAAAATTGATTAAAGATAATACCAAAGAGAAAGAAAGATCTAAAGTTAAGCGGGAAACTTTAGATCTTTTTTTATGTTTATTTTTTTGTTTTTTTAATTATTTATTTTTTTAATTATTTATTTTTTTAATTTGTTTATTTTTTTAATTATTTATTTTTTTGCTTTTTTTTATTATTTATTTTTTTCTATTTTCTTTTTATTTATACTTTCTATTTTTTTATTATTGTATTAAAAAAATATATGTGATAAAATCTCAAATATAAATTAAGGAGATTACTTATGGGATATAAAAGAATAAGCAAAGATGAATACTACCTTGAGATTGCTAAAGTTGTAAGCAAAAGAAGTACTTGTTTACGTAGACATTATGGATGTGTAATTGTTAAAGATGATATTATTATTGCAACTGGTTATTGTGGAAATCCAAGAGGAGAAGATAATTGTTGTGATACTGGTGTATGTAAAAGAGCAGGAGCTGAAAGATATCATGGATATGAAAATTGTAATTCAGTACATGCTGAACAAAATGCATTAATTGCAACTGAAAGAAGCAAACTTATTGGATCAACAGTATATCTTGCTTGCGAGCAAGTTATAGAAAATAATGGAAAATATACTTTTGAAGAAGACTTAAATCCAGTTCCTTGCAATATTTGTGCTAACATGCTAAAAAATGCAGCTGTTGGAAGAGTAGTTAATAAAAGTGGAGATATAGATTTATATGGGAAAGAAAATAAATAATGATGATAATTATTATAGATATGTAGATACTAATACTACATCTGACACTAAAAACAAGATTGATAAAAGAATTCTCATGAATAGAATTAAGGCAGTTATAGTTCTCGCTATAATTGCCTTTTCTGTTTGGGCATTGGTTAATAGAATAAAAAATTCGGCTCAAAGTAAGTCAAATATCGAATATAAACAAAATTTAAATGTTGAATTCTTAGCAAAGAGAAATGTATCTGATTTTATCGAAAAGATGGAAGGAACTTTAGAATATGACTTCCAAGTGGATACAACTAAGCTTGGAGAACAAGATGTAGTATTTAATTATTTAACTCCTAAGAATAAAAGAAAAACAGACACTTTCAAGATAAATGTAGTAGATACTGTAAAGCCAAAAGTTTTAGGAAGTACTAGTATTACATATTTTAAAGATCATGAAGTGGATTTAAATCAAAATTTCTTTAGTGGCGATTTATGTGATCCAAATCCTAAACGTGAAATCGTTGGAGACTACGATTATAAAACTGTAGGGGATTATAATTTAGTATATAGAGTAACTGATAAAAGTAATAATGTTAATAATTTTAGCTTTACTTTACATATAATTAATCCTTCATCTACAAGAAGGACTTCAACTACAGAAAATGCAAATGAAAATGATAATACTCCTACTAGAAAGTTTAAAGATGATGTGCAATTATATAAAAATGATAATACTAAACTTGGAATAGATGTTTCTTATTTCCAAGGAAATGTAGATTGGGCTAAAGTTAAAGAAGCAGGATGTGACTTTGCTATTATAAGAGTTGGATACCAAAAAGGTTTTGACAAAGGAATAGAAGAAGATTCTTATTTTGATAATAATATTCAAGGAGCAAGAGCTCAAGGAATAGATTTGGGATTCTATTTTTATTCATATGCTAAGACTACAGAAGAAGCTAAACAACAAGCAAAATGGACAATAGAGAAAATTAAGAATTATGGGATTACGAAAACTGAGCTTCCAATTTGTTTTGATTGGGAAAGTTGGGATAAATTTAGTGAACTTGGAATAAGTTTATATGATATGAATCATATGGCTCAAGTATTCAACACTGAAGTTGAAAATGCTGGATTTGAAGGTGCTTTATATAGTAGTACAAATTATATGAATAGAGTATGGCTAGATGAATATGTAAAAAATGTATGGATTGCTAGCTATGTAGAGAAAACTAATTATATGGGCAAGTATTATATGTGGCAATATTCAAGCAAAGGAAGAATTGATGGAGTAAATGGGGATGTAGATTTAAATATCCTTTATATTAATAAATACTAGGAGAGAAAAATGGACAAAATAGGATTTGATAGTGATAAATATTTAGAAATACAAAGCAAGAAAATAAAAGAAAGAATCAAAATGTTTGACAACAAATTATATTTGGAATTTGGTGGAAAAATATTTGATGATTATCATGCTTCTAGAGTTCTTCCAGGATTTAGACCTGATAATAAAATTAGAATGCTTAAAATGTTTAAAAATGATATGGAAGTTATTTTTTGCATAAATGCTGCTGCTATATCTCAAAATAAAATAAGAGCTGACTATGGTATAAGCTATGAATTAGAATTAATAAGATTAATAGAAAAGTTAAAAGGCCTAGATATAAATATTAATAGTGTAGTAGTTACTATGTATCATGATGAAGATAATATTTCTCATCTTAAAAAGATGTTAGAAGACAGAAAGATTAAGATGTATATTCATAGACCTACTAAAGGATATCCAGATGATATTGCAACTATAGTTAGTGATGAAGGCTATGGAAAAAATCCTTATATTGAAACTACTAAAAAATTAGTTGTAGTAACTGCACCTGGGCCTAATAGCGGAAAGTTAGGAACTTGTCTTTCTCAATTGTATCATGAGTATAAAAGAGGTGTTAATGCTGGTTATGCTAAATTTGAGACATTCCCAGTTTGGAATTTAAGTCTTTTAAATCCAGTAAATATTGCATATGAAGCAGCAACAGCTGACCTAAAAGATGTTAATATGATTGATCCATTCCATATGGAAGCATATGGAGAATATGCTGTTAACTATAATAGAGATGTTTCAAATTTTCCAATATTAAAAAATATTATTTATAAAATAACAGGAAAAGAAATATACAAATCGCCTACTGACATGGGTGTTAATATGATTAAAGATTGTATTGTAGATGAAAAGATAGTTGAACAAGCTGCAAAAGAGGAAATAATTAGAAGATATTACAATATAAGAAGTGATTATACTCAAAATCTATGTGATGAAGCAACATTAGATATAGCAAAATCTTTAATGGACAAATTAGAATTAAGTCCTCTAGATAGAGAAGTTGCTTATGTTGCTAATAAAACTGCCAAGAAAAAGAATACAAATATAATGGCAATACAACTTAATAATGGAAAAGTTATTACAGGAAAAGAAACAGAACTTTTAAGTGCTACTAGCGCAGCCTTTTTAAATGCTATTAAAGAGATAACTGGTATTCCTGATGAAGAATACCTATTATCACCAGCAGTTCTAAATTCTATTTATAAAGTAAAAAAAGAAACTTCTTATAAGACTTTATATTATTTAGATTTATCAGAAGTATTAATAGCATTAAGCGTTTGTTCAATAACAAATCCAATAATTGAAAAGGCTATAAATGAGCTAGAGAATTTAAGAGGATGTGAAGCACATGTAACATATATTATTTCTAAATCAGAATTAGTAGCTTTAAAAAATATGGGAATAAATGTTACCTGTGATGCAAAGATGTAAGTTTAATATTTTCTATATTTAGTAAAGGAGGTGTGTAATGAAAACAAAATATATTTTTGTTACAGGAGGAGTCGTATCAGGACTGGGAAAAGGAATTACTGCAGCATCTCTTGGAAGATTACTAAAGAATAGAGGCTATAAAGTAGCAAATCAAAAAATGGATCCTTATATTAACGTGGATCCAGGAACTATGAACCCATGTGAACATGGCGAAGTTTTTGTGACAGATGATGGAGCAGAAACCGATTTGGATATGGGACACTATGAAAGATTTACAGATGAAAATTTAAATGGATATTCTTCTATAACAACAGGAAAAATATATAGCGAAGTTATTGAAAAAGAAAGAAGAGGAGATTTTTTAGGAAAGACTGTTCAAGTAATTCCTCATATAACAGATGCAATTAAAGACAAAGTATATAGATTAGGCAAAAATGCAGATGTGGTAATTAC
This sequence comes from Clostridiales bacterium UBA4362, assembly GCA_002393975.1. GTDB lineage: Bacteria > Bacillota > Clostridia > TANB77 > CAG-508 > CAG-793. The sequence continues at coordinate 4,162 of DGSM01000011.1, read as the reverse complement.
AGAAATAGGTGGTACAGTTGGAGATATTGAATCTCTTCCATTCTTAGAAGCAATAAGGCAAATAGGACTTGAAAATAAGGAAGAAGATGTTTTATATATACATGTTACATTATTACCCTTTATTTCTGGTTCAAATGAACTTAAATCTAAACCAACACAGCACTCTGTAAAAGAATTACAATCAATTGGAATTAAACCTGATATTTTAGTTTGTCGTACTGAGGTTGAAATACCAGAAGGAATAAAAAATAAAATAGCGCTATTTTGTAATGTAAGAAAAGAAAATGTTATTCAAAATATGACTGCATCAAATCTCTATGAAGTGCCATTAATGCTTGAAAAAGAAGGATTGGCATTATGTGCTTGTGAACATTTACATTTAAGAAGAAAAGAAGCACAAAACAAACAATGGGAAAAGATGATTAAGACCTTCAAAAAAATAGATGAAGAATATAAAGGTAATGAAGAAAAGAAAATAAACATTGCTATAGTTGGTAAATACGTTTCATTAGAAGATGCTTATCTTTCGGTAGTAGAGAGCATAAAGCATGCAGGATATGCAAATAAAGTAGATGTAAAAATTGGCTTTGTAGATTCTGAATTGTTAGAATCTAAAAATGCTAAAACCATTTTGAATAATTATGATGGAATAATAGTACCAGGTGGATTTGGAAATAGAGGAATTGAAGGGAAAATTCAAGCAATAAAATATGCTAGAGAAAACAAAGTTCCCTTCTTAGGAATTTGTCTAGGAATGCAACTAGCAGTAATTGAATTTGCTAGAGATGTATTAAATCTTAAAGATGCTAATTCATTAGAGTTTGACGAAAAGTGCAAAAAACCAGTAATTCACATTATGGAATCACAAAAGAATATAACAAAAAAAGGTGGTACTATGAGGTTAGGAGCTTATCCATGTATACTAAATAAAAATAGTAATACCTATAGACTGTATAAAAGTACTGAAATAAGCGAAAGACATAGACATAGATACGAATTTAATAATGATTATAGGGAACAAGTTGAAAAAGCTGGGATGTCTATTATAGGAACTTCACCAGATAATCTATTAGTTGAAATGATAGAAATAAAAGATCATCCATATTTTGTGGGTTCACAATTTCATCCAGAATTTAAATCTAGACCTGATAGACCAGCACCTTTGTTTGTAGGATTAATTAAAGCCGCAAAGGAGTATAGAGAAAAGTAGGAATAATCTATGATTAAAATTGAAACTAATATTAATAAAAACAAAAGATGGGAGAAATCAAAAATTGATTTCTCCCAAAACAATAATAAAAAGAATAACAATATAGATAGCAAAGCTAATAGTAAAAGTGATAATGAAAACAGTAAAATAGTTACTATTGAAGTCTTTCCAAATAAAGAAAAACAATCATGGATTGGTATGGGTGGAGCTGTTACTGAAGCAAGTTCCTATAATATGGATAAACTATCTGAAGAAGAAAAGCAAGATTTTATCAATGCATATTATAGTAAAGCTGGCCTAAACTATAATTTAGGAAGAGTTGCTATAGCAAGTAATGACTTTTGCTTAAAGAAATATCAATTAGCTAAAAAGAGAGATTTAAGAGACTTCTCAATAGACCATGATAGACAAAGTATTATTCCAAATATAAAAGAAATTCAAAAAAAGAAGAAGTTAGATTTTGTAGCAAGTCCATGGTCTCCTCCTAGATTTATGAAGACCAATTGGTTATTAATATTTGGAGGACATCTAAGAAAAAAGTATTATGATTTATATTCAGAGTATTTAACGAGATTTATTAAAGCATACAATGATGAAGGAATTAATATCAAATATTTAACTATACAAAATGAACCGGAGGCAAGACAAATTTGGGAATCTTGTATTTTTTCTTTAGATCAACAAAAAAACTTTATTTATAATTATATGATTCCAAAAATGGAAAAGTATAAATTAGATACTAAGTTATTAGTATGGGATCATAATAAAGAAAGATTAAGTGAAGTTGCTAAATTCTTAATTCAAAAGAATCCATATATAGCAGGAATAGGATATCATTATTATACTGGACCACATCCAGAACAAGTAAAAAAGACTAGAGAAGAGTTTAAAGACATTATGATGATTCATACAGAAGGATGTTGTGGCTTTTCTCCATATGATGAAATTGGATGGATAAATGATGGTGAAATTTATATAGATGATATTATTAAAGATATTAATAATGGGGGAAATGGATATATAGATTGGAATATCTTTTTAGATTATAAAGGAGGACCAACTGATAAAAGAAACTTTTGTAAAAGCCCAATTATATTAGATGAAAACAATCATTATAAATTAACTCCAATTTATTATTATCTAGGTCATATATCTAAGTATTTCGAACCAGGATCTATTATTATCGAAAATAAATTAAAAGATGATAAATTACTCGTTGCAACATGTAAAAATAATAATAAGACAATTATTACGATTTGCAATAATACAAATAATAATGAACAAATAAGTATAAAAATAGGAAATAAGCTAGTTTATGATGTTATCGAAAAACATTCTATAATTACTTATTGTGAATAAAGATGATAATTAAAATAATAAATAATAGAAAATTAATAATTAATAATTAATTATATAGAGAATACAAAAATAGTTTAAAATTATTTAAATAAAATAAATAATAAAAAACAATAAAAAAACAAAGGAGCCAGTTTTACCTGGCTCCTTTGCCCTAGGAAGGAGAGTTCCAACCTAGTAGGATTCACTTAGTTCTTGCCGAGTTCCTCCCAAATGCTCCTCAGAGCAGGGTCCTGAATCACTTCACCATTGGAGAAGGGGACGAACAGGCCATCTTCTTTGTAGCCGGCGGAACGGAGTTCGTCAAGGATCTTGTAACCCTTGGCAACATAAGTTGCTCCATCGCGGTAGACGAAGACTACCTTACCATTGTTGGTGCAGTAGCGGCCGATTTTGTCGACTCCCCAAGAGTCAAGGCAGCAGGAATTGATGATCGGATAGTACCAGTTCTCGAAGTACAGGTGCTTTACATGGACACCCGTGCTGGGCATCTTGAAGCATCTCTTCAGGGTTTCTTCGCTGATCGCTCCAATGCCATGCTCATCGCAATAGCGGTAGCAGTCAGCTTTGAAATCCTCTTCGTAGGACTTCTGTGCCATTTCCCGGAGGCTCTCCCAACGAGTCTTCTCAAACTTGGGGTAATCCCAATTAGAGAAGGGAACGTAAAAGCTAGCCTCGCAAAATCCGCTGTCCCTCAACACTTTCATTGCCTTGCGGGTATAGGGCGTGACATAAAAATTGTCGCCTGTAATGAAACTGACCGTTGAGTTATTTGCCGCATAGTGGCCATTGAACTTCGGAACGAGTTCCATCACATTGAGGGTTTCTTCCTTACCAAACTGAGGCCAGACAACAATCATACCAGGATAAACCCGGATGCTGTCTTCGATGAGGTTCTGCATAGAATAAGTCATAGTTATACCTTCCTTTCATTACTGAATGCGTGATGCGATTTACTATTACTATGTGAACAGTCTAAAAAGACTGGAACAAAAAGGAAATATATATAAACAAGCACAAAGCTTGTATAATTATTATACCAAAAATGACAAAATATGTCAATAATATTGATTAAAACATAATAAAGGTTTGAAATGTAAAAAACAGTAAGAAGAATAATCTTCTTACTGCTTTTTTTGGTGCAGATGGTGGGACTTGAACCCACATGGGGAAACCCCGACAGATTTTGAGTCTGTTCCGTCTACCAATTCCAGCACATCTGCAAATATATCACGTAAAAATATTAGCACACTTTTTTATAAAAGTAAAGTGTAGTAAAAATAAAAAGAGGGAGCCTGGCCGCGGGGACCAGACTCCTAAACATTGAAACTCAAGCTAGAGACAATGGCGTTACAGCGCCAAAACTTTGTAATAGATGAACAGCAAGAAACAGATGTCCATCAGGATCATAAAGAGAATACTAAGGGTCTTACCCTTTTGGGAGAGGGTGCTCCAATTGCAGAGCATAAAGAGTACCCACGCCAGGTTTGCAAAAACGCAACTGCAAATTGCAATGAAACTTGTCCCCTGAAAGATCAGAAGGATAGTATAGAGCAATGCCGTGCAAAATACCCCGCCAAAAAATTTCTTTTCCAT
>DGSM01000016.1:5902-8022 GCA_002393975.1 Clostridiales bacterium UBA4362 | reverse complement strand
TCCTTATAATCTGAAACTCTAACTTGAACATTGCTTTCTTTTTTTCCATATTGTTCAGTTCTATTATCAGTTTTTGGTTTATAAGTTAATTCCAATCCTTCTTCATTTGTCTTTCTAGTCCTCAAACAAATTCTATCTCTAATAAAAATTTCTTCTGGATCAGTATAATAAGTATCTTCTTCAACATTTTCATCAACAAATTTAAATTTTTCTTTTTCTATTTTCTCTAGTATACTTTTGAAATCATCTTCTATTACAAAAGACTCTTCCATTTCTATAATATTTGCCATTTTATTTTCCTCTCTTCTATATTACCAGTCACTACTCCAATCAGATCCTCCAGAGTCCCAACTATCACTTGAATCCCAACTGCTACCAGAATCCCAATCATCTGAACTAGAGCTACTTGGTTCATAATAGTAACTAGTATCTGAAAAATCACTAACATCATAATCGCTATCATATGAATATGATGAATAATAATCTTTACTATTGTCTTCTAACTCGTCCGGTACATCTGAAGCTCTTTCCCAGCCACTATTATAGATATACCAGTCTCCACCTTGGTAATAATAATATGTGTCATCATAGTTATAATATCCTCTAGAGCGTGACCCCTTAACAGCGAAAAAGAACAATCCTAACATCAGAATAATAATGCTAATTATAATTATTATTTCTGAAAGTGTCATATGTCTTCTGCGCTGAGACCCACTATATTTACTTGCTTGCTTTCTATTAAGATTTCTAGTTTTCTGGTTTACTATTTCTTCTTTTAATTTTAAATAAAGTTCATTAACGGCATAAGCCTCATCTTTACCTTCATATCTAATAGCTCTTTGGCCATTATCTTTATTTTTGTAAACTACAAAGTTTCCGGTTTCTTCATCTTTATAAATACCAAAAGCTCTTGGCTTTTTATAATCTGTACCAATAAAAAACCTAGTAGTCTCCTCAGGTGGTAAATTCTTTTGCTTATACCATTCTTTTAGCTCTTCAATAGTTTTAGGTGTTCCTATTGCTTTCCTGACTAAATGCTCATTTGGAGCCCCACAATTTGGACATTTTTCATCATAATCATTAATATATGATTTACAATACTCACACTTGATTTTCATATACTTTATCCTCTTCTATTATTCTATATCATGATCATCAGGGGCTTCCTTAGCTTTGGTGGTAGCATCATAGACCTTTTTACTCCAAGAATTATAATGTATTTTTCTATGACCTCTAACTGAATCATACTCTGTTTTAACTGATACATCATCCCCATTTTGTGGATGTGATAATGTATCAAACACCTCTTTTGGAATTTCTGTTATGATAGGAGTTACTTCTCCTTTCTCTTCACATCTTGGAATAGTTGCATCAAATATATAGTATTTTCCATTATATGCTACTAAATTGTATGCATGTAATTCATGCTTATTATCATTATCGATTTGAGATTGTTTTATAATCGCTTCAAATCCCAAAAATTTTAAAAGATTTTGTGATAAAGCAGCTCTTTCTACACAAGCAGCAAGGTTCTTTCCTTTTAATTCAGACACTTTTCCTATTTCTTCTTTATCTCCCAGCTCAGCATAATAAGCTTCTCTTTCAGCAGGATCAACTGTTTCTACTCCACCAAAATATTCTGCCGTTGTTTCATAAACTGCTTTCATAACATCTTCAAATGTTGGTTTTTCAAGCTTTTTTAGCTTTTCTATAAGCATTTCGTAGGCATCTGTGCAATCACCCATAGTAGTATCTACTATATCTCCAAACATACCTCCACTAACATTTAATATAATATTACTTGATATATATTCACTATCAGATGAAACCATTCCTCCTATTCCCCAGCTTCCAAACTTAGTAGCCCCTATTTTCATTTGTCTAGTAAATTTTTCTCCGCTGCCATAGTCAAATACTTTCACTGTAGCATTTGCTCCACTTACCTCTAATCTTTTAAGAATCTCTGATATTATTACTTTTTGATTATTGTCATTTACTTCTGCTCTCAAAAAATTAATTATCTCATCTTCTTTACTCATTAATTTCTCCTTATTGTCCTATGTATTATTTTTACTATTTATAAATTCTAAAAAGCCTTCTAATCCTTCTACTATATCATT
>DGSM01000016.1:0-5790 GCA_002393975.1 Clostridiales bacterium UBA4362 | reverse complement strand
GAAAAATCTAAAAGTCTATATATTTTGTTATCAACATCTTCCCCAACAATTCTTTTAATATTAGTAATATTTCGCTCTTCCATTCCTAGGATATAATCAAATTTTTTATAATCTTCTTCTGTAATCCTTCTTGCCTTATGATTTGTGTAAGGAATTGCTTTTTCATTTAGCTTATCTTGTGCTCCATAATATAAACCATTTCCTACTTCTTCAAAACTAGTAGCAGCTGAATCAATAAAAAATTCTTTTTCTAATCCACATTTTTTCACCATATCTTTGAAAATAAATTCAGCCATTGGTGACCTGCAAATATTTCCTAAACATACAAATAATACTTTTATCATTATTTTACATATCCTATTATAGTAATAATTAAATCTACAACCATTATAGTAGCAATAATAGCTCCAGATATATTTGCTTTTTTCTTAGATAATTTTCCAATAGTTTTATCTAGTATTGGTTGGACTAAACATATTAATAAGGTACCACCTATTGCTAGTAATAGAGAATTTCTTAATGAAACTCTACCATTAATATTAAACAAATCATAACTATAATCCCACCATCTTTTATGGAATAATAATTCCATTACGAAACTTGTTATATATTCAACAAATGACCCAATAACAAATACACTAACGAATACAATTAAAGGAGTAATATTTATCTTCTTAAAAAGTTTTATCTTATCTTTTAATGGTTTTTGAAGTACAAATAGCATGATCAATATTCCAAAACCATATATAGGCAAATAAGGTCCATATAAAAAGCCTCTATTAACAAATCCATTTCCAACTTTGAATTCCCATATTACTTCATATATCCATCCAATGAAACAATATACGAAAAAACACCAAATCCAAAAGCCTACACTTTTCTTCTTTTCTATTTCCTTTTTCATTTAATTAATCCTCATTTGTTTAAAATCTTTTCTTTATTTTAACCCAATGAGAATCTTTTTACAATTACCTTTGAATAGCTTTATTTTTCAAGGCATTTGTGCTATAATACCTTTTGTTACATATTCGAAAGGCCGACGAGCTAAACCCTTGGAGGCCTTGTGCCTCCAACGTATTTGAAGGAGGTGTAATATGGGTAACAAGTTCAGTCCTGGCTATACAACAGATCTTCGGGGATATGCTATTCGGATTCTCCAAGGACAGGTCTTGTATTTCAATTCAGAGGGTGTCCTTAAAAGGTGTTCTATTGAAGATGGTTTCATGATGCAGCTTCATGATCTCTACAGAAAGAGTATCACAAGTCCTCCGGTGCTGAAAAGAAGTTATATTGTGTCTGGTTATCACAATAAAAACGCTTTTAAATCTGCTGCAGCAAAAATGCGTGAAGGTAAAACCATTCGCGATTTTTGTTCTGAAGCAATTGCAGAATGCACGCGCCAGAGTGCCAAGCCGCATAAAGATTCTCGTCCAAAAATTAGTCAAAAGCTTGTTTTGGATGTGCATCTTCCTAATGTTTCCCGCAAGAAGAAGCACATTAGGGTTACCATTCAATTTGACCTAAACCCTAATTTTAAGGGTGGCAATTCTATATACGAGGCAATGAGAAACATTGAGTACTTCACTGATGAAGCTCAAAAGCGTCTTTATCTCGTAGAAGAATTAAAAGACATTCCTCTTAGTGATTTACCAAGGCCCTCGGGAATAAGAGTAACTCCTGAAGAAGTCGTTGTTGAATTTAAGATTCAATCCTAACTGAAAGGCGAAGAAGTGCTAAAAGGGGATCACCCTTTAAGTACTTCTTTTGCTATTTTTACCAAAATATGTTATAATTTATACACAAATTTTTGGAGGTATACATCATGATATTAAACAACACAAATTTGACAAACCGGTTGTCTGTAGATGACCAGGCAAAAGAACTCGAACGTATCAAAAATGCACCTGTCGGAGCTGAGCTTTTCAAGGTTCCTACAAGTGCCAACACTGATGTTATTGATACTTTGCTCCACAAGAGCGGGATCAGATATCGCATTGGTGTTGCCGGATATACGGCAAGATATTATAAAGCCGAGTAATTGCTATTTAAAAGCTTGTATCGATGAATTTCGGTACAGGCTTTTTTTATGCTTTCAATTGTCAAAAATCGTTAAAACTATTGAATTTTCGCACAAAAGTGCTATAATAGCTTTTGCTTTCCCTTGTTGAGGAATAAAGTGAGAGTATATCATCTAATAAGAAGAATGCTACTCACAATAAAGATGGAAGGAGGCTTTAATCCAACAAGAAAAGCATGGCATTTCCCTAGAATAGACGCAAAATCGGAATTCGAAGACAGACTCAAAGATGGACTCAAATAAGGAGGCTAACATGAGCATTTTTGTTTTAGTTTTAACGATCGCAGTCGGAGGGGCAATCTATGCTGGATACAATCTCGTGAAAGTCAGAAAACTTTCCGAGGGAACTGTCCATATGCAAGAGATTGCAGCATCCATCCGAATAGGAGCTAACGCTTTTCTTCGGGAGGAATACAAAGTACTAATCTTTGTAGTTGCATTAATTGCATTGATTCTTAGTTTGTTTATTGAAGTCACCGCAGGAGTTGCCTTTTTAATTGGTGCGAGCATGAGCGGCCTCACTGGTTTCTTAGGCATGAAAGCAGCTACCTATGCTAATGTACGTGTAGCTAATACAGCGCGCGAGACAAAAAACATGGGTAAGACACTAAAAAATGCTCTTAGGGGTGGTTCTGTAATGGGACTGTCTGTAAGCGCATTCGCCCTTATCGGCCTTGTTGCAGTATATTTTCTTTTTAAGTATCAGCTCGAAACATTGGGATCTATAACAAACTGGTGTGGAATTGAGTTTGAGCCATTTTCAATGACTCTTTCCTCATATGCACTTGGTTGTTCAATAATTGCAATGTTCAATCGTGTTGGTGGAGGAATTTATACTAAAGCCGCTGATATGGGTGCGGACTTGGTGGGAAAAACCGAAGTGAACATCCCTGAGGATGATCATCGGAATCCTGCTACAATCGCAGACTGCGTTGGGGACAACGTAGGTGACACTGCTGGATTAGGATCTGATTTATTGGAAAGCTATATGGGAGCTATCGTAAGCGGAATCGTTTTCATTATATTCTTGTTCCGTAAGTATACTTTTCTGGGACAAGAATTCAGCTCTACCCTTTTCAATAAGCTTTTCTTATATCCTGTATTGTTCGTAGGCATCGGACTTTTGTCCTGCATTATCGGACTGTTCTACATCTTTACTAAGAAAGATGGTGATGATCCTCATCGTGAACTGAATATGGCTACCTGGATTTCTGCAGGCTTAACAGCAGTATTAAATCTTGTTGTAACCATAGTATTGTTCAAAGGTGAATCCTTCGGGGACCTTCCCTTCAGGATCGGCGGATTATCTCCATATGTTTCTGCAGTAACTGGTATCGTTAGCGGTATTGTTATCGGAGCGATAGCAGAGTATTACACCAGTTACGACTATGCTCCAACCAAAAAAATTGCACTCTTCTCGAAAGAGGGGCCTGCAATTACGATAACTCAAGGTATGTCAGTCGGAATGAAATCCACGCTCCTTTCTGTTATCGTCCTCGCTATAGCGCTAATAGTTTCATACTCAATATCCGGAACTTTTGGTGCTGCGATGGCAGCTGTTGGAATGTTGTCTTTTGTCACTGTAACCGTCTCTGTAGATACCTACGGGCCGATTAGTGACAATGCTGGCGGAATCGCAGAAATGTGTAATCTTGGCGAAGATATTAGAAAAATTACTGATAAGCTGGACTCAGTAGGAAATACAACTGCCGCTATGGGCAAAGGCTTCGCTATTGGATCAGCGGCTTTTGCAGCAGTAGCATTGATGATTTCCTATCTGTACGCTTTTACTCCAATAGAAGCTGAAGTCTCATTGGATTTGCTCAATCCGATGACTCTTGCAGGAATGCTTATTGGAGCGGCCCTTCCCTACTACTTCTCCGGGTTATTAATTGAATCGGTATCGAATTCTGCTAAAAAAATGGTGGATGAGGTACGCAGGCAATTCCGGGAAATTGTTGGGTTGATTGAAGGCACAGCAAAGCCCGATTACGAAAAGTGTGTCACTATCGCAACGCAAGGCGCACTCGCAGAAATGCGAACTCCAGCATTAATCTCCATATTGGTTCCCGTAATAGGCGGATTTGTTATGGGACCATACTTCGTCGCAGGACTTTTATTCGGTTCTACTATTTCTGCAATAATGCTTGCTATTTATTGCGGAAACGCAGGTGGAGCTTGGGATAACTCAAAGAAATATATTGAGTCCCAGGGTGCACGTGGAACTGAAGAACATCTTGCTGCCGTGGTTGGAGACACTGTAGGCGATCCTCTTAAAGATACAGTAGGACCGTCTCTCGACATCCTTATTAAGATAATGAGTACCGTCTCACTCATTATGGTCTCAATCTATAGTAAATTCAATTTGATTAGCTTTCTTGCAAGTTTAATTAAGTAAAACTGCTAATCAAATCGATGTTTCTGTAGGCGGATTTATTCCGCAACTGCCGGTGACTACCGGCAGTTTTTGTTTTTATAATCATATTTAAAGATTAAAAAGTTGCACAAAAATTAAAAAAGTGTTATTATAGAAAAATGCTAATGAGTTAGGAGGATTGCGCAAATGAAAAGCATCATAGAGAAAAACACCGCAGCAGATAAATCTGCACCTCAAAAACAAAAAAGCTCAACGCTTGTATTATATCTTGGAGTGCACAAGTGTGAAGATGCATATGCATGTGAATATGCTATGTATTGCAAACAAGGCACTGAATGCATTTCCAGACACAGTGAGCGCTGAAAAAGAAGCCGTAAGAGCAAATCTTACGGCTTCTTCTTTTATATATAATTCATTATTTAGTTAATAATGAATTGTCTTTTATTAATTATTTTATTTTGGTTATTATTTTTATTATTTAAGTCTATATCGTATTTATTCATTTTCTATTCCATATAAATGAAAGGAGCCCCTATGTCACTCTGTGACACAAGGGCCCAAGCCGGAAGAAGACATTATTTAATTACAAAGAAGGTCCTCTTCACTCTTGTTGGTTACGTTAGTCGCCTTGCCATGGACATAGATCACTTCGGCTGCTATCTGAATTGCAATCACAAAATTCTTACTGAGTTTCATTACCTTGATATCTACTTCAGGGTCTTTGGAATGAAAGATTTTTTTATCGCCGATTTTCATACCGACTATATCTTCCCTTCTTGCCTGAATAGCAGTTACCTTAGGCAGCACATCGATGTGAATCAACTGCTTTCGAAAATCAGACCGAATAAGGTTTGCCTCTTCTAACAAGTCTTCGAGATCGATGATCCGGATGCTGTCTGGCAATTGTATTCCATCAACACATACTACTCCATCATAACTAAGCTCTAACTTCATCATATGCTCCTTTCTATGTAGCCCAAAATTAGGCATCTATTATTATACTACATTTTTAAAGTTTTTTCAAATTATATAAAGATTACAAATACTTTGATTTGCTAAATAATTCCAAAAATAGTATAATAAGAATGAGGTTTTTTGCACATGCGCACATGAAGCATATAGATAATATATGCAAGTACTACAGAAAGGAAATGATCATGAGAAAGTTAGCCCGTTGCAACGCCCCTTTTGACTGCACTGAATGCGTAAATTATGACCTTTGTAAAAGAAAGGCTCGTATTCGGCGGTTAAAAAAGCGTGCTAGACTCGCCGTATTTTATCTTCTTTGCCCATTTGTTTACATCCTTGATTTCATCTTGAAAATTTTCTCAAAAAA
>DGSM01000129.1:6547-18108 GCA_002393975.1 Clostridiales bacterium UBA4362 | reverse complement strand
CATAGTAGTAATAACCTGTCTGCATAAAGATTTTCCAAATAAGTTCATCTAAAGGAATCTTCTTTTCTTCTTCTCTAAAATCATTTACTTGTTCTAAAAAACTAATTACTTTTGGAGAATCAGATTTTTTCAAGCACTCATAAAAGCTAGAATTTCTATCAAGTAATCTAAGTTCTATAAGTTCATTATCATTAAATCCTCCTATAGGAGATCTTAATACTGTTAAAAGATTAATATCATCAATTGGATTATCTATTATTTTTAGCATTGCTATCATAGTAATCATTTCAATTGATTCTAAGAAATTGCCTTCCATTTCTGAGAAAACTGGAATGCCTTGATTTGATAATTCTCTTTCATATGTTGCTGCATCTCTTTTACCGCTTCTAAGTAAAATACAAATGTCTTTAAACTTATATCCTTCATTTATTAATTCTTTAATTTTAATTCCTGTAAGTCTTGCTTCTAATTCTATTGTTCTAATGCTTTTTAGTTCTTCTGGAAGTTCTTCTTCATTTTCTATATCTGATAAATCAGTATCTACTATATTAATTTCTGTGGTTAAATCTTTATTAGTATCTTCAAAGCTTCCACTTTTATTAAGATATTCTTCTTGATTATATTCAATTTCTCCTAATTCTTTACTCATAATGTTGTCAAAGATTAAGTTTGTAAAATCAAGTACTGATTCTCTTGAACGGAAATTGTTATATAATAATATTTTTGTATCTTCAGTTAGTTCATCACTTTCATCTAAATTACATTTTTTATATTTCTCATATTTATTTATAAATAAATCTGGTCTAGCCTCTCTAAATCTATAAATTGATTGCTTTACATCTCCAACCATAAAAGTATTATGACCATTTGAAACTGATTTTAATATTTCTTCTTGTAGTAAATTACTATCTTGATACTCATCTATTAATATTTCATTAAAATCATAATCTTCAGCAATTTGTGTTTTATTTCCATTTTCATCTACTAATAATTTATATGCGAAATGCTCTATATCATTAAAGTCTATTAAATTCTTATCTGTTTTAGCTTTAGTAAACTCTCTTTCAAACTCAAAAACTATTCCTTGTAATGCTTTTAAAACAGGATACATTTCTTTTTCATCTAATAATATGTCTTTAGATTCTTCAAAGAAGATTGTGTCTTTTAATGTTTTAACAAAGTCTTTTACACTATCCCTTATTAGTTTTGCATTTTCATTAATCTCTTTTTCTTCTTCTAAAAGACTTCTTAAGCTAGGCCATCTAGAATATTCTTTAGATTGTAATTTTTCTATTGTACCATCCCAATCATTAAAATCAAGTTCTGCTAAATCATTATAATCTTCTACCAATATATTGTGACATTTTTCTAATGATGGAAAGATAGAAAGCTTATCTATTTCATTTTTTAAGCTTACCAAATAATAATTTCTGTTTTCATCTAAATCTTGTGCTAGTATCTTAGCCCATTTTGAATTATTAAAATCAGAGTCTAAATCAACATTATATTCTTCAACTGCATTTTCAAGCCACTCTTTAGGTCTTGGCATGCACATTATAAATTCATATATTTTTAATACTAAATCTTTTAAATCATCATCAGTTTTATAAGTAGTATAAAGTTCTATTAATCTTTGAAAATCACTATCTCCATTTTCATATTTATCTTCAAATATCTTTTCTAATACTTCTGCTTTCATAAGTTCTATTTCATTGGTATCACCTATTTTTACATTAGCACTTATTCCAAGCTCGTAAAAATGATTTCTAATTACATTCAAACAAAATGAGTGTATAGTAGAAATATTGCTTTTTCCCAAAAATGAAACTTGCCTTTGGATATTTACATCATCTGGATTATTATCTAATTCTTTATATAGAGCTTTTAAGACTCTCTCTTTCATTTCACTTGCTGCAGCTTCAGTAAAAGTAACCACAAGAATATTCTCTATGTTTACTTTATCCTTTATGATCTTTTTAATTATTCTTTCAACTAATACTGATGTTTTTCCTGATCCTGCTCCTGCACTAACAAGAATATTTGCATTTCTTGCATTTATAGCTTTTTCTTGTTCTCTGGTCCAGCCCAAAAGATTTGCCTCCTTAGAATTGTTTTTTTAATAAAAAAAGACACTTATAAAAGTGCCTTAATTTTACCATATTTTATTCAAAAATTGTACCTACCGGTATAACATTTCCATTCAAAAAACTCTTATAGTCCATCTTTTTTGCATTCTCACCTTGAAGCTCTAAAATCTCAAGATTTCCTTCTCCTGTTGAAATAACTAATCCACTTTTATCAGCTTTTAAAATTTCACCAGGCTTTCCTGTTTTTGAATCATCTTTTACTAATTTTGTTTTCCAAATCTTTAGCTTTTTACCTTCACAATATGTATAAGTTCCCATTATAGGATTTAATCCTCTAACTAAATTATGGATTTCTCTTGCTGTTTTATTCCAATCAATTTTGCTCATTTCTTTATCAAGCATAGGAGCTATAGTAGCATCTCCTTCTTGAGCTTTAGCACCCATTGCCTTTTTTACCTCTTCTAAGTTAGAAGGTTGAGGATTATTCTTTTTTACTTCTTCTAGTTTTGAAATAGTTTGAACTAAAAGTTTAGCTCCTAAATCTCCCATTCTATCCCAAAGCTCTCCAGTAGTTTCATCTTCTCCAATTTCTAAAGATTCTTGAAGAATCATATCTCCTGTGTCCATTCCTTCATCCATAAACATAGTTGTAATTCCTGTTACTTTATCACCATTTAGAACTGACCATTGAATTGGAGCTGCTCCTCTTAATTTTGGAAGAAGTGATCCATGAACATTTATTGCACCATATTTTGGAATATCTAATAATTCTTTAGGTAATATTTTTCCATATGCTACAACTACTATAACATCTGGATTAAGTGATTTTATTTCATTTAAAAATTCTTCATTTTTTCTTACTTTAAGTGGTTGATAAACTTTTAAGTTTTTTTCCAACGCATATTCTTTTACTTCAGAAAATGCTATGTTTTTTCCTCTTCCTTTGGGTTTATCTGGATTGGTTACTACTGCAAGTATCTCATGTCCTGATTCAACTAAACTTTTAAGAGATTTACGTGCTATATCAGGAGTACCCATAAAAACAATTTGCATATATATTTTCTCCTACTTATTTCTTCTTTTCTTTAATTTCTAACAATTCATCTAATTCTTTATATTCTTCTTCTAATGGTCTATTAGTATTAAAATTGATTACTTTTATATTTTTAGAAATCTCTCTTAATTCTTCTGCCATCTTCATATATGTTTCTTGTTGCTTAATTGAGCTTTCAACTTTGAATGGTGCATATTTATTTTGAGCTTTTCCTTCTCTATTAAGTCTTTCTCCAAATGCTGAAGTATCATCCATATATAAATTAATATAATAGATATCAAAATCTAAATCATCTAATCTTTTTACTAATTTATTATATTCTTCTGTAAAAGAATAATCTTTAAAACCATTTCTGCAATAGTTCTCTTCTGTGAAAAAAGTTCTATCAAATAATAGATTTATATCTGTACCTTCTAAAGTCTTCATATATGATAGTAAATCATCATACATCTTTATGGCCTTGCTAAGACCTGTTTTTGAATTATCTGCAGTTCCACTTAATCTATAAAGATTGGTATATGGAAGTGAGTGTCTTATATAATCTGTTAATGTTGTTTTTCCTGCCCCTTGTGGACCTTCAACTATAATTAATTTTGATTTCATAAATCTTTAGTCTCTCCTTCTACTATTTAAAATTAACACTAATCTTAATACTTGTAATATTGAAGAGATAACACCTGCAACATATGTAAAAGCTGCTGCTGAAAGTACTTTTGAAACTCCTTGTTCCTCTTCTTTAGTTATATATCCCATCTCAAGTAATTGCTCTTTTCCTCTTCGTGATGCATCAAATTCAACTGGTAGAGTAATTAATTGAAATACTAGTGTAGCTAATACAACAAAAATTGCTAATTTAACATATTGAAAATATCCTGCAAATAATGAAACTAGAATTCCAAAGTATCCTAAATAGTTGATTGCATTTACAACTGGAACTAAAGCTGTTCTCATATTATAGAAAGCATATTTTTCCTTCTTTTGAATTGCATGTCCACATTCATGTGCTGCTATTGCGAGTGATGCAATACTAATTCCACCATATACATCTTCTGATAGATTTATTTCTTTTCTTCCTGGACTATAATGATCTGTTAAATTTCCTACAATGGCATTTACAGTAATATCATTTAATCCATTTTTATTTAAAATTGCGACAGCAACATCTTCTCCTGTTTTTTCACTAGAACTTCTAATTTTTTTATATTTTGCATAAGTAGAAGATATTTTTATTTGTGCAAAAATGCATATTACAAAACCTAATATTAACAATCCTATTGTTAACCAAGAATCATAATAATAAAAATACATTACTTTTCTCCTTATTATTCATTATTTACTATTAATTATTAATTGTTGCTAATGAATTACTAATTGTTCTCATCCTTTGGTTTATTTGGATTAACATATTCCAAAGTTCCTGGTTCCATAATATCAACAAAAAGTTTTCCATCTAAATGGTCTAATTCATGACAAATAGCTTGAGCTAAAAGACCTTTTGCTTTGATAGTTATTTTTTTACCAGTTTCATCTAAAGCTTCAAATGTAACATATTCAGGTCTATTTACTTTTGCATATTGATTAGGAAAACTTAAACATCCTTCCTCACATTCTTGATTTCCTTTAGTTTTTAAAATAACTGGATTAATTAATTTAAGAGGTGGATTTCCATCATAAATATCTATTACAACTACTCTTTTTAAAACACCTACTTGAACTGCAGAAAGACCTACTCCATTTTGTTCATACATTGTATCTAGCATGTCTCCTAAAAGCTCTATTATTTTAGGATCAATCTTTTCTACTTCACGTGATCTTTTTCTTAATATTTCATCTGGATATAATCTAATTTGTCTTATTGCCATTATACTCTTTTTTAATCCTTCCTTTATTTCTTTATATTTTTTAATATTTTTAAAGCATATTATATGGATTTACTTCAACAGAAACTCTTGAAGTTTTATTATTAAATCCATTATATAATTCCAACATATCTGAAAGTAAATTATTTACTTTGTCATCATAGATACATTTAATAATCATTCTATATCTATAACGATCTTTTATTTTATCAATTGGTGATGGAACTGGACTATATAATAAAAGTCCATATTTCTCATTTACAACTCTATCTTTCAAATATGTATGTAATTTCTTTGCCAAAATTTTTAATTCTAGCTTTTCTTTGGCTGACATATTGATAACAATTATATCGCAAAATGGCGGATATTTCAAGGCTTTCCTTATTGGTACCTCTGTATTATAAAAGCTTAAATAATCCTGTTTTTTTGAAAATTCTATAGCATAATTATCTGGATTATATGTTTGAATAATTACTCTTCCTTTATCTTTTTCTCTTCCTGCTCTTCCTGCAACTTGTGTTAATGTTTGGAATGTTCTTTCATGAGCTCTAAAATCTCCAATGTTTAAACTAGTATCTGCATTTATTACACCTACTAAGGTTACATTTGGAAAATGATGGCCTTTTACTACCATTTGAGTTCCTATTAAAATATCAATATTCTCTTTTCTAAATTTGTCTAATATTTCTTCATGAGAATTCTTTTTAGAAACAGTATCCACATCCATTCTAATAGTAGATGCTTCTGGAAATAGAGTTTTTACTTCTTCTTCTAATTTTTGAGTTCCTCCTCCAAAGAATCTAATGTTATCAGATCCACAATCTGGGCACTTTTCAGGGACTCTTTCTTCATGACCACAATAATGGCATTTTAATCTATTTTCATATTTGTGATAAGTAAGAGAAATATCACATCTATTGCATTTAAGTGTATATCCACAATCTTTGCACATTAGAAAAGTTGAAAATCCTCTTCTATTTAAGAACAATATAGTTTGTTTTTTATCTTCAATGTTTTTAGCTATCTCATTTTTAAGCTCTAAGCTTATCATTTTATTATTTCCACTTTTAAGCTCATCTTTTAAATCCACAATTTTTACTTGTGGTAAATTAGAATTATTTGCTCTTTTGCTTAAAGTAAGTAAAGTAGCTTCTTCTTTTTCAGTTTTATAAAAACTCTTTATATCAGGTGTGGCAGACCCTAGTATTAGTGGAATATTTCTTGAATTACATATAAATCTTGCAACATCTCTTGCATCATATCTTGGTGTCATTTCAGACATATATGATTCATCATGTTCTTCATCTATTATTACTAAGCCTAAATCTTTTGCTGGTGCAAATATAGCAGATCTAGCTCCTATTATTATTTTAGCTCTTCCTTCTTTTATTTTATTCCATTCATCATATCTTTCACCATTAGAAAGTTTGCTATGAAGTACTGCTATTTTTTCTGCACCAAATCTAGCTACGAATCTATTTATAGTTTGAGGTGTTAATGATATTTCTGGAACAAGAACTATGCTTGCTTTGTCCCTTTCTAACACTTGTCTAATTAATTGTAAATAGATTTCTGTTTTACCAGAACCAGTAATTCCATATAGAAGAAATTCTCCTCCAAAGTCTATATCAATAGAATCAATTGCCTCTTTTTGTTCTTCATTTAATTCTAAATCAAATGTTGGTTCTACATCTTTATTTATAAGTGGTGTTCGATTAACCTTTGCTACATCTACTTTTAATAGGTTGTTTTTTATTAAAGTATTAATGATCCCTACTGAAGTATTGGTAAATTCTGCTATTTCCTGCCTAGTTTTATCTGGATTAGATAAAACAAATTTCATAATCTTAATTTGTTTTTCAGATTTTAAATTAGAAATATCATCAAGTATTTCTTCTTCGCTTTTTGCTAGATTAATTACATTTATTTCTCTGTCTTTAATTCTATTAGAAACATTTTTATTTGTAGTTCCTGGTCTTAGCATTAGTCTTAAACAATCAGCTATATTGCAAAAATATCTTTTCGCCATCCATTTACTAAGTTCAATTGATTCACTATCTATTGAATCTGGTTGAATACTATTTATCTCTTTTAAGTCTTCGTATTCTGACTTTTCTTTGATAGCAATTACTATTCCTTCATCTAATGTTTTTTTACTTCCAAAAGGCACAAAAACTCTATCCCCGATTTTTATCTTTAATCTATCAGGGATTATATAATCAAAAGTTTTATTCAAAGTTTTGACACTAGAATTAATAATAACTTCTGCTATCATTTATTACCTTTCTACTAATTTTTCTTATTTTGTTGAATATCATATGCCTTTATTGTATTTGATAAAAGCATAGCAACTGTCATTGGTCCTACTCCTCCTGGAACAGGTGTAATATAACTTGCTTTTTTTGAAACATTTTCAAAGTCTACATCTCCACAAAGCTTTCCTTCTTCATCCCTGTCCATTCCAACATCAATAACAACTGCACCTTCTTTTATCATGTTCTCTTTTACAAATTTAGCTTTTCCAAGAGCTGCTACTAAAATATCAGCTGTAATAGTTTCTTTTTCAATATTTTGAGTTTTAGAATGACAAATAGTTACTGTACAATTTGCATCTTGAAGAAGTTGTCCCATTGGTTTTCCTACTATATTGCTTCTTCCTATTACAACTGCTTTTTTTCCTTGCAATTCAATATTATATTCTTTAAACATTTCCATTATTCCTAAAGGAGTACATGGAACAAATCCTGTTTTGTCTCCAATAGTTCTTAATCCAACATTCATTGGATTAAATCCATCTACATCTTTTAATGGACTTATTCTATTAAAAGCTTCTTGCACATTTAAGTGTTTAGGAATTGGATATTGTAATAGTATTCCTGTTGTTTCTACATCTTCATTTAATTTATCTATTAACTCTATCAATTCATTTTGGGTTGTTTCTTCTGGTAGAAGATATTCTTCAAATGCAATGCCAACCTTCTCGCAAGCTTTGTTTTTATTTCTTACATAAACTACAGAAGCATCATCATTTCCTACTAATATTACTGCAAGTTTTGCTTTTATATTTTCTTGCTCAATTCTTTGTTTAATAGTTTCTCTAACTTTTGATGCTAGAGCTTTTCCGTCAATTAAAGTTGCCATAAATATCTCCTATAATACTTTTAAAATTTAGATTAAATTCTAATTTAGTTCTTTGTTTAAATTAATTAAATAATTTATATCACAGAAATAATGTTTTGTGAATGTTTATTTTTTGTAACACAAAATTAATATAAATGTAGCCTAAATTATTGATTTTAGTGGATTTATGTGATAATATACCAATAACTATTTTAAATAATTTATTAATGAAAGGACATAATAATGAAAAAGACATTTAAGATTTTATTAGTTTTTACACTAATCCTTTTACTATGTTCAAGTCTAGCTCCTGTATTTGGTGCTACAGTTCCAAAAGCAGAAGCAACAATGACAGATGTTAGAAATGAAGAGGCTAACATTTCTTTTGGACAATACGGAAAATTTAATAAGAAACGTACGGATATTAATTTAGAGAATAAAACAATCGACATTACTTTAACAGTCGAAAATGATTATGTTCCACCTGCTCCAGAAGCAAAAAATGCAAACATTGTATTTTTAATGGATGCTTCAGGAAGTATGACAGCAACTGATGATGCTCACTGGGTAACAATAAATGGAACAGATTATACTAGACAAGAAGCAATGTTCTTAGAAGCAAATAAATTAGCAACTAAACTTTTAGATAATAGTTCAAATGTTTCTATTGCAGTTGCAGACTTTGCTACAGCATGGAATGCTGCTGATCAAGGTAAAGCAGATAAAGATGCAAGAATGATTACTAGCACATTTACTAATAGTAAATCAGCTATAACTGCTGCTTTTGAAGAAGTTAAAGCAGATTCAAATCATACAGCATCAGGTTCAACTACTCCTCGTTATTTCAATAAAACAGATATTGAAGCTGGTTTAGAAGTTGCTAAGAACTTCTTAAATAGTTCATCTAGCAATAAACTAACTAATGCTACTGATTATGTAATACTATTTACTGATGGTGTTCCAAATACAAGTTTAGGGCATGCTGTTACAGCTTCAGAATATATGTCACCAACACAAATTGCTGCAACAAAAGCAAAAATACAAGAACTTGAAGATTCAAAAATAAAAGTATACTCAGTACTAGTTGATATTAGTGACACTTCATATTGTACAGCAGCTAACCCAGATACATATGACACACTTACTTATAGACAATTAGCTCAATTAGTATTTGGTCAACCAGGTGCTTCAACTGGATCTGCAACATATTTTGTTACAGATGTTACTTTAACTAATACTATTGAACAATTAGTATATAATTCAATATTACCTGATCCTGTTCCAACAGTTGATTTAACAGATGTTGTTATTACAGATATTATGCCAAAAAATATTGTTGATAACTTTGATTTTCGAATAATTAATGCCTTTGAAAATAAATTAGATGAGACTGGTAAGGTCATAGATTCTACTGAATATTCTCCTGTTTTTGAAGGTAGTATTACAGCAGCTATAGATCCTACTACTCGTGCTATTACATGGACATTTGGATTACTTCCAGCTCAAACACAATATACAGTAACTTATAGATTAAGTTTAAAAGAAAATTTTGATGAAAGTATATTAGATATCGATTTACCAACAAACGAAGATGTTACAATCGATTATAAAGAAAATGATACTCCTGGAGAAACAAAACATGATGCTCATTGCCCTGCAGTAAGATTATCTGTTCAAAGAGTAAACATTACAGTTGAAAAGATTTGGGATGATAACAATAATAATGATGGTGCAAGACCAGAAAGCATTCAAGTTCAATTATATGCAAACGATAAAGCTTCTGGAAACCCAGTTACATTAAATGAAGAAAGCAATTGGAGATATACTTATAAAGATTTATCTAAATTAGATGCAACAGGAAAAGAAATAACCTATACAGTAAAAGAAGTTGAAGTTCCTACAGGATATGAAGCTTCTGTTGATGGTTATAAAATAACTAACAAACATGAAGATGAAAAACGTAGCATCAAGATTGATAAAGTTTGGGATGATTCAAATAACAAAGATAAGATTCGTCCAAATAGTATTAAAGTTCAAATCTATGCAAATGGTGAAGAATATGGAAAAGTAATCACTATTTCTGGTGATACTGATTGGACATATACTGCAGTTGATTTACCAAAATATAAAGAAGGTAAAGAAATCAACTATACTATTAAAGAAGTTGATGTTCCAGCAAATTATACAGCAACTATTACTGGTGATATGGAAAAAGGTTTTGTAGTAAAGAACTACCATAAACCAGAAGAATTACCTGACAAACCTTTACCACAAACTGGTGAAAACACTAGATTAATTGTTGGAAGTTTAATGATAGCAGTTGCAGGAATTGCATGTTACTCATTAGTTTCATTAAAAAAGAAAATGAACTAATTGATAATTAACAAATAGAAATTAGTATTTAAAAGTTTTAATGATAAATAAAAAAAGAAGGAATTTACATTCATTCCTTCTTTTTTTATTTCTTATTTCCTATTTCTTCATTAAGTTTTTAATATACTCTATTTCTTCTTGATCATTAACTCTCATAAATATTGGTTCACCTTTTGGTACTACTTTAATATCTTTTAAGTCTGAATTATCTTCAAGTGATTTCCAAGATATTTGCTTATAATCTATTCCTAATTGTCTCAAGGTTTCATTTGAAGAGTTTTCCATTAGTGGTCTAATAAGAATAGCTATCTCTTTTAATGAAGCTACTAAATGGTACATTGTAGACTCTAATTTCTTTTTATCTTCTTCCTCTTCAGATTTAGCTAAAGCCCATGGTGATGTTTCATCAATATATTTATTAGTTCTAGAAACCAAGTTCCAGATTTCTTGAAGGCTATCTGCAAACTCAAATTTTGATATCTTGTCTTCAAAATTTGTAATAGCTTGTTTCATTGTATTTTCTAAATCAGCATCAACTTCATTTACTTGTCCTACATCCTCTGGAACTTTTCCATCAAAGTATTTATTAACCATTGAAACAGTTCTATTTAAAAGATTTGAAAAATCATTTACTAAATCAAAATTATATCTTTCAACGAAACCTTCTGGTGTAAAAATACCATCTGATGAAACTGGAATTTGTCTAATTAAGAAATACTTTGTAGCATCTAAACCATATCTTGCCATTAATTGTTCTGGATAGATAACGTTTCCTTTTGACTTACTCATCTTACCATCTTTCATGGTAATCCAATTATGTACAAAAATAGTTTTTGGAAGTGGTAATCCAAGTGCCATTAAGAATATTGGCCAATAAATCAAATGGAATCTAGCAATATCTTTTCCAACTATTTGAACATTTGCTGGCCAGAATTTATCTAATAATGCAGTATCTTCTGATTCATATCCTAGAGCTGTGATATAGTTCATAAGAGCATCTAACCATACATATATAACATGTTTTGGATCTGATTTAACTTGTATTCCCCAATCAAATGTTGTTCTTGT
>DGSM01000129.1:0-6485 GCA_002393975.1 Clostridiales bacterium UBA4362 | reverse complement strand
ATCTTCAAGTCCTGGTTTAATAAAGTTATTAATCATTTCTTGCTTACGATATGCTGGTTGGATGAAATCAGGATGCTCATCATAGTATTCTAATAGTTTATCCACATATTTACTCATCTTAAAGAAATATGCTTCTTCTGACATCTTTTTAACATCTCTTCCACAATCAGGACATTTTCCATCTACAATTTGAGTATCTGTGAAATATGATTCACAAGGCTCACAATACCATCCTTCATAAGTGCCTTTATATATGTCTCCATGGCTTAAGAAGTAGTCAAAAATCTTTTGACAAGCTTCTACATGGTATTCATCTGTTGTTCTAATATATTTGTCATATTTAATATCCATTTGTTTCCAAAGTGAAATAGATTGTTCGGCCATTTTGTCAACATAAGCCTTAGGACTCATGTCGTTCTCTAAGGCTTTAGTTTGTATTTTTTGACCATGCTCATCTGAGCCTGTTAAGAAGAAAGTCTCCTCTCCTCTTAACTTATGGTATCTATTAATCATATCTGCTAAGACTTCAGTATAAGCTGTGCCTATATGATATTTTCCACTTGGGTAATAAATTGGAGTTGTTGTATAAAAAGTCATATTTTTATTCCCTTTCTTTATAGTCATGTCAATTATGCTTTAGTGGAACTACCTCTTTTTTTAGTTGTTGATTTTTTAGAGGTTGTTTTTGTCTTTGCTTTTGTTTTTGAAGTTGAACTTTTAGTTGTAGATTTTGTTTTAGCTTTCTTTTCTTTAGCAGGTGCTTCTTCTTCAACTATATCATTTATTGCTTTAATTAAAACTTGTAGGCCTGTCTTATTAAATGCTTCTTTTTCTCCAAGTTTCTTTTCAACTTCTTTTCCTATTTTTTGTAAATTTGCTATCTCTAAACTAATTATTTTTAGTCTTGCTCTATTCTTAAGTAGTTTAGAAAATGCAGTTAAATCTTCATCTCCCATACATGTTATTCTTTGAACAATAACAAGAGTGTTTATGTAGTTAAATATTGGAATATCTTCTCCTCTATCTTCATACATTGTATAGAAATCACTCATTTTCATTGGAATGTTTTTGAATAATTCTTCTACAAATTCTTCATCAGATAAAGGTAATTCTTCTTCAACTATTTCATCATCTCCAACATATGGAACTTTGAAAATTTCTTCAGTAGGATCATTTATAGGAGCTTCTTCAACTTCTGTTGTTTTATCCTCAACTACTGTTTCATCATTTTCTATATTAGGAATCTCTTCATCTAAGTCTTCTGAAAGTGCTTTATCAATTTCAGCTTCAATTCCTGTATCAACAATATCTTCTTCTATTTTTTCTTCTTCAAAATCATTATCTATTTTGCTTACTTTTGAACTTGCTTCTTTTTCTTCATCTGAAGCAGCAGCTTTAGGTTCTATTCTTACTCTTTGTACTCCTGGCTTTTCTTCAATTATAAGCATTTGATTTTTTTCATCAGCATTTTCTAAATCATCATCTTCAGCTATTTCATCCATATCTTTATTGAATTGATTATCATCAAATATCTTGCTTTCTAGATATTGTTCAATAAATTTAAAATGTTTAAAAGCTGCTGAATTAACATTTATTAATTTTGATAGAACTACATCTTCATTTTTAATTTTATAAGAATAAGCTATTGTATATAGTAACATACTTGCTAATATTGATTCATCAATCTCATATACCTTAGTTACCATTTTGAAAATTTTATAATAGTCAGCAATTGCATGATTTAATATTCTTACATTATCTGTTCCAGTTCTTTCAACTATTTTAGAAATATTAGCAATTTGTAAATTCATTAAATCGTAAACTTCACGATCTTTTTTGTAATCCTTAATTAAATTTCTAATAACTTCAGCATAGTTTTGTTTAAATGAATATGTATTTCCAACAACTTTTTCTTTAAGTTTTAAATATTCATCTGAATTAACTTTTTTCATTAATTCATCTTCATTTGTAAGAATAATAACTTTTAATTTATCATGCTCTACGAAGTCATTGATATATCCTAATAGCTTATTATAATCTATTGATGCTCTTTCAAAATCATCAAAACAAATAACTCTATTGCTTACTGTAAAGACTGTATCTAAGTCGAATTTTTCAGAAGATGCTAGTAATCCATAATAATTTGCTATATCAAGTCCTCTTTTGGTAAATTCTGACATATTCTTAATTCTTCTATTTTGCATATATCTATTGATATTCTTATCCATCTTTTGAGTAAGTTCGAAGAATACTTTTTTATTTATTTCTTCAACACTAGTTAAACCATATAATGAAACATAAATAGTTGAATACATATTATATTGATCATAATATGTAGATTCTATAGTTGGCTTTAATTCCTTAGTCCAGAAATAAGTCTTACCACTACCCCATTTTCCATCAATCATAATAGCATAGTCGGTATTTTTAGATTTAACATAATCCATTATTTCATCGATAATTTTGCTCATTGTATTCTCCTTTTATTTTCTTATTATCAATACCCCTTGCTAAGGTTAAGATTCCTACACTTTTTGCTCCACCTCTTAGTAACTCTTTTTTACATTCTCTAGTGGTAGCTCCTGTAGTTAAAACATCATCAAAGATAAGCACTTTCTTGTCACTTATGTCAACACTCTGTTTTAGTTTATATACTCCTATAACATCACTTAATCTATGTGCTAGATCTTTGGTTGGTTGTGGTTTAATGTTTTTAACTTTATCTAGGGTTGCCAAATAAGCAATATCAGTATATTTAGATAATTCTTTACAAATAAGCGCCGTTTGATTATATCCTCTTTCTAAAAAGCGACTATAATACAAAGGTACTGGTGAAATTATATCATAAGAATTTATAAAATTACAAACTTTTTTGTCAAATAGTATGCAAGTTTTAAAAGTTTTATAGAGGTATGATTTGTCTCTAAATTTATAATCTAAGATTGCATTTCTAATGATAGATTTATATTCATAAATTGAATATACTTCCTCATCAATTTTGCTTTTTAATCTATATGCTTCTATCTTGTTTAAACATTCATCACAAATAAATTTTTCAGAACTAATCTCTTCAATCTTTCCACAAAAACCACACTTTGGTGGAAAAAATAAATTAAGTATTAAACTCAAATATTCCTTTCAGCCCTTACTACTATTTATCTATACTTTATTGTTATTAAGATTCATATGCTCTCAATTTATATTCTAATCCTGAATTTCTTTTTTTCGTATTTATATTATCTATCATATATTCAATAGTATCTTCAGTTCCAACAATAGTTAAATCATTTTTTGCTCTTGTCATTCCTGTATAAAGAACATTACGAGTTAAAAGTATTGGTGAAACAGCTACTATTGGTAAAATTACTTTATTAAATTCACTTCCTTGTGACTTATGAATTGTAATTGCATAAGAATGCTCTATTTGTTCTAAATCTTGAAATTCAATTGGTGCTACTTTTCCATCATCAAATCTAATCCATAATCTAGAATCATCTTCATCTATTTCAGTAATTATTCCCATCTCACCATTAAAGACACCTAACCCTAATTCAGAATCTTTTTGCCACTCAATATCATAATTATTTTTAGTTTGCATTACTTTATCACCAACTCTAAAAGTAACATCTCCAAACTTCTTTTCTTCTACATCTATTTCATATGGATTATATTTTTCTTGAATAAGTCTATTTAAATTCTTGGTTCCTAAATCACCCTTTTTAGTTGGAGTTATTACTTGAGTTTCATCATCATATAGATTAAGTACTGTTTCAATTGCTTCATTTTTATTTGTTTCTTCTATAAAATGAAAATCATCTAATTCATCTGGCTTTTCTACTTCTCCAATAAAGTTAACTCCATCATTTACTCTATGTGAATTAACAATAATCTTACTTTTTGCAGCTTGTCTAAAGATCTTATTTAAAGTGATATAAGGTACTTTTTCTGATGCAATTAAATCTTTAAGTACATTTCCTGGTCCAACAGAAGGTAATTGGTCACTATCTCCTACAAGTATTAATTTTGTTCCTAAATAGATTCCTTTTAATACTAAATTCATTAAAAAGATATCTACCATACTCATTTCATCTATTACAATTACATCAGCATTAATTGGTGCCACTTCCATATCTACTTCTGGTAGCTCTTCTGAAATTTTTCTAATTTCCAAAAGTCTATGAATTGTTTGTGCTTCCATTCCTGTAGCTTCAGTCATTCTCTTTGCAGCCCTTCCAGTAGGAGCACAAAGACATACTACTTTTCCATAAGAATTATATATATCTAATATTGTTTTTATTATCGTAGTTTTTCCTGTACCTGGTCCTCCTGTAATGATACTTACATTGTTTTCATTTATTAAATTTATTGCTTGTTTTTGTTTATCAGATAATTCAATATTTTCTTTTTTAGATACTTTTTTTAATTCTGACTTTACATCAAATAGCTTTCTAATGTTATCAGCTTGACTTAGTTTCATTATTTGATTTACAACATTTAATTCTGCTCTATAGAAGTCTCTTAAGTAAATCCACGTTCCTCCATCTGGTTCTAAGTCTCTTTCTTCTACATATATTTTTTCTTCAGCTCTCAAGTCTTTAATTCCATCTTCTACATCAGTATTTGCAACTCCTAAAATGTTTACTACATAAGTAATTAAATTTTCCTTTAATACACAAGTATGTCCATTTAAATTTGCTAGTTTTAGACTATGTATTATTCCACTATCTATTCTTTGAAGACTATTGCGTTCTATTCCAATTGACAAAGCCATTTTATCTATTACATTAAAGTCTACTTTGACACCCATATCTTCTAATATATATGGATTTTGTTCTATTAATTCTTTTGCTTTTATTCCTAAACTTTTATATACAGTTTGTGCACTTTGAGGTCCAATTCCAAACTTTTGTAAAAATCCTACTAAGCCCCAAAGCTCATAATTCTCAATAAAGCTTTCACTTATCTCTTTCGCTTTTTCTTTAGTAATGCCTTTTATAGATGCAAGTCTTTCGGGCTGCATTCTAAGTACTTCAATTGTTTCATCACCAAATTTTTTTACTATTTTTTTAGCAGTAGCAGGTCCTATTCCTTTAATAAATCCTTCTGCTAAATATCTTTCTAAACTTTCTGTTGTCTCTGGAACAATCTTTTCAAAAGACTCAACTTTAAATTGTTCTCCATAATTAGGATGTTTAACAATTTTTCCAGTAACTCTTATAGAATCCGCTTCATGAATAAAAGGAAGATATCCAACTATTGTGATTTCTCCTTCTTGCAAGAATTGAAGTTGTTCCAATGATGTTACATTATCTAAATTGCTACTTTCTGGATAAAGCACAGCTATAGTGTAACCATTAGACTCATTCTTATATATAATTGATTCTACATGCCCTTCAATTGTCATAAAAAATCCTTTCAACATGACTTATAATATCACAAATTTGCCCTCTAAATCAAACTTTTTAATAGTCAAAATTCGACATTTGATACTTATTTTTTTTAATGATAAAATTATTTTTAATAAATAAAATAAATTGTTTTGGAGGTAATCTATGACACCACATAATGAAGCAAAAAAAGAAGACATTGCACCAATTTGTTTACTTGCTGGAGATCCACTTCGTGCAAAACATATAGCAGAAACTTATTTAGAAGATTATAAATTAATCAATAGTATTAGAAACATGTTTGCCTATACAGGTTATTATAAAGGTAATAGAATAACGGTTTTTCCTCATGGAATGGGAATGCCTAGTATTGGAATCTACCTTTTTGAACTTTTTAAATTTTATGATGTTCAAAAAGTAATTAGAGTTGGTTCATGTGGAGCTTATTCTCCAGATTTAAAATTATTAGATACTCTTTTAGTTGAGAAAAGTTACACAGAAGGAAATTTTGCTCATGCTTTAACTGGTAGAGAATGTCATATAGCAGAAGCTTCTAAAGAATTTAATAGTATCTTAGAACAAACTGCTATGGAAAAAAATATTAAGCTTACTAAAGCTAACGTAGCTTGTACAGAAGTATTTGACTATTATGTTGAAGATTTATCAGCATTCTTAAATCGTTTACCAAAAGACTTAAATATTGTCGGATGTGATATGGAAAGCTTTGTAGTATTCTATTTAGCTGAATACTTCAAAAGAGAAGCAGCATGTCTTCTTACTGTTGTAGACTCACATGCTCTTAAAGAACAAGTCTCTCCTATTGATAGAGAAAATTCTTTAAATGATATGGTCAAAGTAGCATTAGATTCAATTATTAAATAAGAATAGAATAAACATATTTTGATTTAACAATTTAATACAATAAAAAAAAACAATAATAAATGATAAGAAACACAAAATATAATAAATAAAAAAACTAAAAAAGAACACACTTATAAAGTGTGTTCTGGAGATTCTGTTTCAGGCTTTGGTTTAGATTTTTCATCTGTTCCACTTCCTGCTTCAGAATCTTTTATTTTTTTGTCTTCTTTCTTTTCT
>DGSM01000094.1 GCA_002393975.1 Clostridiales bacterium UBA4362 | reverse complement strand
ATTGTTTTATTATTTCTACGGTTTCTCTATCTAAGTTCTTATCTTTGCTATCTACCACGAAGATTATTACATCAACATCTTCTATAGTTGAGGTAGCCGCTTCATTCATAGTTGTTCCAAGTTTTGAATTTGCTTTATGAAGTCCTGGTGTATCTACAAAAACAATTTGCGCTTCCTCATCTGTATAAATTCCTCTAGCAACTTTTCTAGTTGTTTGTGATTTGTTTACAACTATTGAGACTTGTTCTCCAATTAAATCATTTATTAAACTAGATTTTCCTACATTAGTTTTGCCAATTACTGTGACAAATCCAGATTTAAATCCCATCTTTTATATTCCTTTTAAAAATGTTAGTCCGAATACCATAAGTACTATTAGTGTTCCCATAAAAGCTCCAAATATAACTTCTCCAACTGATCTAGAATCATTCATACGATTTCCTGTGACCAATAATGAAAGTATAAGAGCTAAACAGAAAACAAATATATTTTTTGTATTTAGCCATATAGCGGTTAGTATTGCAAAAGCTACTGCAGATTGACCGCTAGGAATAAACCTAGAAGTCTTTCTTCCATCAAGTTCTTGTTTTTTTACAACACTTTTAACTGCAATAATCCATATAACAACAAGTATTAATCCCACTAAAGCCATATGTGTTGGTGAAGCAATAACTCCACTTAAAACACTTTCGCTTAATTGAATTAAGTCTGTTTGTCTTAATATTAAAAAATATGCAACAATTACAGCATTTACAGATGAAAATAATACTGCTCCTGCAGCTACATCTTTCGCTATTTTAGCTTTTGGATGATATACATCAGTATACAAATCTACAACTGTTTCTATAGCTGTATTTATCATTTCTGCAAATATAACAAAAAATATTGCAAATGTTAGAATTAAAAATTCTGAAGTTGAAAAATCATAAAAAAGACTTAATATTAGAACTATTGCTCCTAATATTAATTGCTTTCTAATATTTGTCTGACTACTAGTGCTATATACAATACCATTTACAGCATTATTACATGCATCTATAAAATTTGAATTATGAAGTCTTTCATCATAATCAGCTTTTTTTGTAGACATTTTCTCCTCTTTCTATCCTTCACGGGTGATATTTAACCTATTTAAAATTTCATCTTCTTTTGCACGCATCTTTTTCTTATCTTCTTTTTCAATATGATCATATCCCATCAAATGATAAAAACTATGTACTACCATATATGATAATTCTCTTAAAAAGCTATGACCATATTCTTTAGCTTGTATTTCTACTTGTGGAATTGAAATTACCATATCTCCTAAGACGTCTTCATTCTCACTATTTTCTTTGATCATTTCTTTTATTTCTTCGGGCTCAAACATAGGAAACGAAAGCACATCTGTAGGTCTATCAATTTGTCTAAATTCTTTATTTAGCCTATGAATAACTTCAGGGACAGTTAAAGTTATACTTACGTATAACTTTAATCCATCTATTCCTTCATTTGTAAAGCATTCATTTATTACCTTATTGATAATATCCTCATAATCTTTATTTGGTTCTATTCCATCATAAATAATTTCAGCATGCTTTTTCATGTTCTAAAGCTCCTTTTTCTAGCTTACCTCCACGAAATTTTCCATGTGTTATTGCAATATAATTCTTTAATTGTCTCATATCTCCAAGATTTACTAACCTTGTTCTGTAGAATTGCAATATTGCTTCGTTTTTATCTGCAATCTTGTATCTTTCCATATTAGAAATATCTGTTCTAATATAAAGTATTTGCTTTTGTCTTTCATATTCTTGAATGCCACTTTTAGCTTTTATGTCTTTTAGTGCATCTTTCTTTTCTTTAAATAAGTTGAAAGCTTTTTTCTCATCATTATTATCCCAATAGATTTTTACAGAAAGTAATCTATCATAGTATTGTTCAACTAATTTAATAAATAATTGATATGCCCCTTCTATTTTTCTATCAATTTTAGAGTCTACAATTGTATCTCTTACATCTTGTAATAATTTTTGATAGCATCTTTCAGATACTACTAGTGGTAAACTATGTACAAATTTTCTTCTACTGATTCCTAATAAAATCATATTTTTATCAATAGTATCTATTTGATCTAGTTTTCCTACAGAATAAGTTTCATATTCTGAATAATCTTTTAAAAGTCCTTCATCTTTGTTTTCCTCAAGAGGAATAATCTCTTCTACATATTCTTCTAATGCTTTAAATATAGAATCGAATACCACATTTTCCTTAACCTGTGAACTCTTTTCTGTTAATAGCATTGAATAACGTTTTAATAATCCTTTATAGAAACGCTCCATCTTATATAAATATAATGGCATAAACTCATTTAATAGTTTATTTTTTTCCATTTCCCTTAAAAGATTATAGTCTAAATCTAGTAAATAGATTTGTTTTCTTATTTTATACTCATCCAAATCATTCTCTTTGGTATGTATAACTGTATAATATTTTGATAATGCTTCTCTTTCAAATGGAGTAGCGGTTCCTAATGTAACTTTCTTATATATTGCATTTATTATTAATTCATCTATTGATTCCAAATATATAGTAAATGAATTCTCGAATGTCTTTTCTAGTAAATCTTCTTTTCCAGAAGATGCTTTTAAGTATTTTTTATAATTCTTAATAGCTGTATTTCTTTTTGCATTTACAACAAAATTGTTAACTCCTGCTTTAGAAGAGCCAAAAATCTTGCCAAAAGTGGTTCCTATTTTAGAAAAGAACGTTTTCTTGGTATCATAAACTCTTAAACTTTTTTCTTGAACTCCCATTTTCTATTCCTTTCAATTGCGTTTTCTCATTAGTTCTTATTTTAACGCTTTATGTAAAATGATGGCTACAATTAATCCATCATAATTTTTCTATCATATTGTATCATATAAATAGAATTTTTAAAGAGACAAAGTAGCAAAATTACAAAAAAAGAACTAAAAGTTAATATTCTTTTAGTTCTTTTAATTTTTATTTAATCTTTTCTTTAATGAATTGTTATTAAATTATTCTTTTTATTGTACTTATTTGCTTACTACAATTTCATCATCTTTAGCAGATACTTTAACCTTTTTATCTACTTTTCCATCAATCATAGCCTCTGCAACTTTATCTTCAATCATAGTTTGAATAGCTCTTTTTAATGGTCTTGCTCCATAGTTATTATCAATTCCTTTTTTAGCTACCAACTCTCTTGCCTTACTATCAACCTCAAGAGTAATTCCATCTTTTGCAAGTCTATCTACTACTTTCTTAATTAAAATATCAATAATCTTCTTGTCTTCTTCTTCATTTAATTTCTTAAATACAATAATTTCATCAATACGATTTAAAAACTCTGGTTTAAATGTTTTCTTTAACTCACCCATAACATTATGCTTTATTTCTTTATTCTCTTGAGCTAAATCATCTGAAGCTGAAGTAAATCCTAAAGTCTTCTTCTCTGTTATTTGATTTGCTCCTGTATTTGAAGTCATTATAATAACTGTATTTTTGAAATTTGCAGTTCTTCCTTGTGAATCAGTTAAACGTCCATCATCTAATATTTGAAGTAATATGTTCATTACATCTGGATGTGCTTTTTCAATTTCATCAAAAAGAATTACACTATATGGTCTTCTTCTTACTTTTTCTGTTAATTGTCCAGCATCATCATATCCTACATATCCTGGTGCAGATCCAATTAGCTTAGATGTAGAATAGCTTTCCATATATTCAGACATGTCAAGTCTTATCATTGCATCTTCACTACCAAATAGATTTTCTGCAAGAGCTTTTGAAAGTTCAGTTTTTCCAACACCAGTAGGGCCTAAGAACAAGAATGAACCAATTGGACGATTTGGATCAGATAATCCCATTCTGCTTCTTTTTATAGCTTTACTAATTGCACTTACTGCTTCATCTTGACCAATAACTCTCTTATGTAAGTTAGCTTCTAGATTTTTAAGTTTCTCATTTTCTGTTTCTGAAACTTTTGATACAGGAATTCCTGTCCAACTTCCAACTACTTCTGCTATATCATTTTCTGTTAAATCTAATATGCTCTTAGAATTATTGGTTTTCCATTCATCACGAAGTTTCTTTAGTTCTTCTTTTTTAGTTTTTTCTTCATCACGAATTTTTGCTGCTTTTTCAAAGTCTTGTGCTCTTACTGCTTCTTCTTTCTCTGTTCTTAGTCTATCAATTTCTTCTTGAGCTTCTCTAAATGAGTCTGGTTCAGTATATGATTTCATTCTAACTCTAGATGCAGCCTCATCCATTAGGTCTATTGCCTTATCTGGTAAAAATCTATCTGTGATGTATCTAGATGATAAATCTACACAAGCTTTTAATGCTGCATCACTAATTTTTACTTTATGATGTGCTTCGTATTTATCTCTTATACCTTCCATGATTTTTAGTGTATCTTCTTCTGATGGTTCTACTACCATTACTGGGCTAAATCTTCTCTCAAGAGCTGCATCTTTTTCAATGCTTTCTCTATACTCTTTTAAGGTAGTAGCTCCAATCAATTGAATTTCTCCACGTGATAGAAGTGGTTTTAATATATTTGCTGCATCCATTGCTCCTTCAGCATTTCCTGTAGCAACAATTGTATGAACCTCATCTATAAATAGAACAACATCTGTAGCTTTTTGAACTTCTTTTAAAACTTTCTTTATTCTTTCTTCAAATTCACCTCTATATTTTGCTCCAGCAACCATTCCAGCCATATCTAGTGAAACTAATCTTTTATCTTTTAAAGTTTCTGGAACATCTCCTGCTACCATTAATTCTGCTAATCCTTCGACTACTGCAGTTTTACCAACTCCTGGTTCTCCTATTAGGCAAGGATTGTTTTTAGTTCTTCTAGATAATATTTCGATTACTCTTTGAATTTCACTTTTTCTTCCTATTACTGGATCAAGTTTTCCTTCTTCCGCTCTTTTGGTTAAATCAGTTCCATATTGATTCAAAGTAGGAGTTGAATTGTAACTTCCCTTTCCTCTTCCTTCACCAGCATCAGTTTTATCTACTGCATCTTCATCTATTTTTTTAGTAACATTCTCATATAATTTTTGGACATCTGCATTTAAGTCATATAAAATTCTTCCAGCAAGTGAATCAGCTTCTCTCATAACTCCAACCAACAAATGGTTTGTTCCAATAGGTCCTCTTCCATATCTTTTTGATTCGATTAAAGCATCTTCTAAAACAGCTTTACTTCTTGGGGTAAATCCTATTAAGTCAGGATTATCAATAGGTTCTCCTGTTCCAACTAATTCAATTATTTCTTGCTTAATCTTAGTACTTGTAATTCCTTGTTCTTCAAGGGCTTTTGATGCAATTCCTGTACCTTCTTCACTTAAGCCATAAAGTATATGTTCTGTTCCTATATAATCATGGCCTAACTCTGCTGCAAGATCTTGTGCTAATGCTATTGATCTTTGTGCTTTTTCAGTTAATCTAAGTGTTGCCATTTTAATCCTCCTTAATCTTCTTTACTTAAAATCTGTTTTATGACTTTACTTCTAGCAATCTCTTCTTCTGTTTCAGATAATTTCTTATCTGCTTTGATGTAATTTGCCATATGTGCAGATTTTGTATAAAGATATAGTTCTTTTACTTTTTTATCATTTATCTCTGTAATTATTCCTAAATCTACTCCAAGTTTAACATCTGATAGTAATTCTAATGATTCGAATAATCCTACCTTTCTTGCATTAGTTAAAATTCCATAACTTCTATATACACTATCTTCTAATTCTATTGAATTTTTAGTTAAGAATTTTCTTGCTGTTCTTTCTTGTTGGCATACTTTATTTGAAATAATATTTAAGTTTTTAATTATCTCTTTTTCAGTAACTCCTAATGTTTGATTATTTGATATTCTATAAATATCTCCTTCAATTTTGTTTGTCTCTCCATAAACACCTTTAAGACTTAAGCTTAAATTGCTTACCATATTAGAAAGATTTCTAATATTTCCAGTTATTTCAATTGCAGGAAGATGAACATATACATATGCTCTCATTCCAGTGCCAACATCTGTTGGATTTGATGTTAAATATCCATATTTTTCACTATAACTATATGGAATAAAAGTTTCAAGCTTTTGGTCTATTTCTATTAATAGATTCATTAAATTGCTTAGTTCTAATCCAGCTGCTATTCCAATTATTTCAATATGGTTTTCTCCATTTACTTTAATTGCAATATTCTCATCATCATTTATTATCAAAGCAGATTCAGGAAACTTTCCATCAGCAAAGTTCTTAGAAATAATATGTTTTTCTGCTAAACATTGTCTATCAATTAAAGGAATGTTTTTCAAATCTAAGAATTTCAATCCATATCCGATGCTAGGAGTTATTTCTTTCATTTTATTATAAACATTTACTTTTTCTTGTTTTGTCATCTTAGGTGCAAATTTTATTCCAGAAATATTTCTCGCTAAAGTAATCTTTGAGGTTAAAATAACATCTGATTCATTTCCACTTTGTAAAAACCAATCCATCTATTCTTTCACCTCCTTAAGTTGATCTCTTATCTTTGCAGCGTCTTCATATCTTTCTTCTGCTATTGCTTGTTTCATTTCTTGCTCTAGCTTAGCTTTTTTGTCTACCACTTCTTCCTTATTGTCTTTTTCTTCTTTATTATCTTTATTTTGCTCTTTCTCAG
>DGSM01000033.1:3945-7827 GCA_002393975.1 Clostridiales bacterium UBA4362 | reverse complement strand
GGCGTTTCAACATTATAATATGGATTGTCTTCATCATCTTGATGTAAAAGCATCATATGTCCTTGAACAGGATATTGTTTAGATTCACTTAGTGGTAATAGTTCTAGTTCAATAAATTGACCTTTTTCATCAGAACCAACACTTTTTACTTTTGCATCACCTGGAGCTACTATTTGGGTATGCTCCATAAAGTTTGTAATTACAATACCAAATTCATTTGAATCTCTTTCGGTATCACTAATGGTTTTGTATTTATTATCCGTAGCTTGACCCAAATGTTCTTCAATCTTTTGTGCTACTTCTTGGCCTCTTACTCCCTCAACATTAGTAATCCAAAGCAAAATATTCTTTTCATGAACATCCATTTCTTCTTCGGTGAAATAGTCCATTTCAACCATAAGTTTTTTTAGAAGTCTATAATTTACATCTGCCGCTTCTGAATTTACATTCTCTAATATTGAGAAAGCTTCTAAAGTATTAGATTTATCAGATTTAAAGTCTACTAGTTTTTTGCACATTGGGCTTTCTTCACCCATTTCATCTAACTCAAGTTCGCCTGTTTTCTCTTGCTCAAAAATATCTTTAACTCTTTCTGTAACTTCTTCCTCATCTAAATCATCTTCTATTTCATCATCATCTAGTTGAATTAAAGCATCTGATTCTGCTTGTATTTTTCTTTGAGCTGCCTTTGCACTAATATATTCAGCAGCATCTTCCTTTGTTACTTCAATCTTTGAACTATCACTGTCCGAACTATGCCAATTATATTTAATGTGCTTATTCATAATTTCATCAACAGACTTTGGAAAATCCCCATCATCATAATTGTCTGTTCCAAATTTTGCTTCTATTGCTCTAGCTGCTGTTATCTTTCTCGCTGTTTCTGTTGTTCCATCATATTTATAATATGCTCCATGGAATATTTTCTTTAAGTAGATATTTGGTTTCTCATTCAAATATGGTTCACATACTTGATACATTATTCCACTACCAGATGAAAGAAGAGCTGTTAATTCTATATCGACATCATCTAAATCCGAATCTTCATCTGCATATTTAATTATTTTTTGTGCAGTTGCAGCTTTTTTATAAGCTCCATATGGTGTATCCTCACCTACTGTTCCAATAAAATCAATGATGTGATAATACCAATGGTTAGTTACACTCTCAATGTATGGGAATTTTATTTTTATTCCATCACCAAAAGGTTTTGCCTTTAGGAATCCTCCTGGCTCAACAATCCAAAGATTTCCTTGATCATCAAAAGTAACAGTTTCAACCTCTTTACTTTGTCCATTGAAACCATCTCCTAATGTATACTCCCCTGTTTTTCTTCCAGTATAATCATATTCCCAAACTCTATACTCTGAATCGCTATAATCAGGATGTGAATCTGCAACATAAATATGTAAGCCATCTGCTCCCATACCTTGCAAACAATCTGTATATAGTTCAAAATCTTGTAAAGTTATTGTATCTTTTACTTCATAAGTATTATTTGAAGAATTATAAGTGTAAAATCTAACAGTTGAGCCACTTATTCCCATTAGTTGATGACGAGTTTTGTCATAACAATATGATCCACTTCCTGTTGATACATCACAATACTTAGGATTTGCAAAATCTTTAGTATTATTATCAATTTGAATTAGTCTGCCTCCAGAAACATCTTTTAAAACCATGTTTCTGTCACTATCATAAGCTAGACCATCCATATGGCCACCTTCAGGACCTATATGAATTTCACCTTCATATTGTTTAGTATTCATATTATACCAAGCAATTCTTCCTCCATAGTTAGAATTTTGCCAAGAACCATAGTCATCATTTTGAGATGCAATCATACATCTTCCATCAAAGGCTCCTGCTTGAACAGCTCTATGTCCTTCTTGATGTGATTGAGCATTAATAAAAGAATCGCTATATACATCGATTTGTCCATGTTTGACACCATTTGTAGTAGAAGCATCTTCAATTAATTTTTTCAAATTCTCAAATGCTTTTTTATCTAATTTAGCTGTAAATGTTTCGCCATCTACATCTGTTAATTGTACTCCTCCATCAGCTTCTTGCATATTGCAATTATTAACATCTACTTCGTGTCCATCTATTTTTACTATTGGTTTTAAGTTTACTACTACATCTTGGAGCGTTATATTGACCTTTGTGTTAAAAGCTTGGTCTACTGCAATTTGATAAGGAAGATCTGGCATCATACTTGATAAATGTAAAGCCAAGAATAATTCTAATGGTCTTCCATAAATAGCAGTCCAGTTTGTTAAATCAATACTAAAAGTATGGCCCCATTGAACTTTAGCAAATCCTAAACTAAATGCATGCTCATAAAGCATTAATTTCTTTTTCTTTGGATCTATCTTTACTTTAGTAGGAGAGCCACTAAAATCAGAATTAAAGATATTGTTTCCACCGGCATTAGTAAAGCACAACATTCCTGTTGATTTAGCTTTTACTCCTACATCTCCTGGGTCTTCCCAATCTTTTGATGTGTTTCCACCAAAAACATCTTTTAATCCTTTTATAATTGAAGATCCTAATTCATTAAAGAAACCTTTAATACTATAAGTTGCTTCAGTATATGTTGCAGCTTCTGCAGAAAGATATGCTCTTAAATAATCATTGTTCTTAGAACTAAATCTGCCGGTAATTCTATACATTTCATCGCCATCTTCATATTTAGTGCTAGAAACAGTTGTTACTGCTTGTAAGCCAAATACTCTCTTTATTTCTCCCCCTTGGGTAGCTTGTTCTTCTGTTACAAAGTTCTTCTTTCCCTCAATAGCATTTGCTGCTTCATTTGTTTCTTTAACTTTTTCTTGTTGTTTTTGGGTATCTTTTGTATATTCTACATCTCCAAAACCATAGCCTTGTATATCATATCCCATATTTTGAATATAATTTGCTAAGTCTTTTACATCTTCACTTCCTGAACCAAGAGGAGATGTTCCATCTCCAAAAATGAAGCTACAGAATCCTTGCATCATACCTTCAACAAATCTCTTAGTTTTTCCCATAAAATTAGAAGGCATTACAGTAAAAGACATAATTAATCCAATTAATACTACGATAGCCAATATTATTAACATGGCTATCCAAAAATAAGGGTTGGCTAATAAAGCGAATTTCTTCGCCCCAGATGCTAGTTTTGCAGCTGCCTTAACCTGTTTAGCCTTTTTTGCGGCCTTTTGAGCTTTTTGAACCTTTTGGATTCGCTCTTTCATTTTCTTGGCCTTGTCAATTTTTTCCTTGACTTCATCTTTGGCTCTCTCAGGATTAGGGCCTTGCTGTTCTTGATTTTGCTCTTCTTGTTCTTCTAGTTCTTCTTGCTCTTGATCATCTTGCTCATCATCAAACAAAGCCTACCCCTCCTTATTATA
Source organism: Clostridiales bacterium UBA4362 (assembly GCA_002393975.1). Lineage (GTDB taxonomy): Bacteria > Bacillota > Clostridia > TANB77 > CAG-508 > CAG-793. Next base: position 4,432 of record DGSM01000033.1, on the reverse strand, counting down.
ATTAGTCTATTTAATTATATACAAAAAACATTCCATATTCATTATTTTTTGAAAAAAAGTATAACTTTTGACACACAAAAATACCGGGTGTAACCCCGGTATTTAATAAAAATCATTATTATTGATTCATTTGTTTTGCTACTTCTTCAGCAAAGTTTTCTTCTCTTTTTTGAAGACCTTCACCTTTTTCAAATCTAACGAATCTATTAACTGTTACTTTGTTTTGATCTAACATCTCTTTAACTTTGATGTCTGGATTTTTAACAAATGGTTGATCTAATAAACAAATTTCTCCAAAGAATTTTCCAATTCTTCCATTAACTATTTTTTCAGCTATAGCTTCTGGTTTTCCTTCATTAACAACTTGAGCTTTTAATACTTCTTTCTCTTTGTTAACTCTATCTTCTGGAACATCTTTTTCTGAAATAAATTCTGGTTTCTCAGCAGTGATTTGCATACAGATATCTTCTCCAACTTCTTCTGAAGC
>DGSM01000033.1:2553-3818 GCA_002393975.1 Clostridiales bacterium UBA4362 | reverse complement strand
ATCTTTCAAATCTTCTGATTGATAAATTCTCACCAATTGTAGCAATTTTCTCTGTTAATACGTCTTTAACTAATTTTCCTTTTTCAACGTTTGATTCAGAATTTAATAAAGCTTCTACATCAGCTGGATTCTCGTCAGCAACTTGCTTAACTAAATCTTTTACAAATGTTCTAAATTCATCATTTCTAGCAACAAAGTCGGTTTCTGAATTAACTTCAATAATAGCTCCAACTTTTCTGTCATCAGAAATGTATATATCTACTAATCCTTCTGCAGCAATTCTATCAGACTTTTTAGCAGCCTTTAGAATTCCTTTTTCACGAAGTAAATCGATAGCTTTTTCTTCGTCTCCATTAGTTTCAACTAATGCTTTTTTGCAATCCATCATGCCAGCACCAGTTTTTTCTCTTAAAGCTTTTACTTGTTGTGCTTTAATTTCCATTACAATATTCCTCCTTTTTAATTTTATCTAAAGTATTATCCACATATTATTAGTAATCTGTGAATTATTCAGCATCTACAGATTCTTCATCAGCAATTTCTTCTGCTTCTTCAGCTATCTCTTCCATGCTTTTTACTTCTTCAGAATTTTCTTCTTGTTCTTCTACTTGATCTTCTACATCTAAGCTTTCGCCTTGTCTTCCCTCTATAACTGCATTAGCTATTGTATCTGAAATTAATTTAACAGCTCTAATAGCATCATCATTTCCAGGAATAACGTAATCAACGTCATTTGGATCACAGTTAGTATCAACTAGTCCAACAATAGGAATATTTAATTTTCTAGCTTCTAATATAGCAATGTGTTCTTTTTTAGGATCTACTACAAATATTACATCTGGTAATCTTGTCATTTCTTTGATTCCACCTAAGTTTTTCTCAAGTTTAGCTCTTTCTTTATTTAAAAGAACAACTTCTTTTTTAGGTAGAACTTCGAAAGTTCCATCGTTTGCCATATTTTCTAATTCTGTAAGTCTGTCAATTCTTTTTCTAATTGTTTGGAAATTTGTAAGTGTTCCACCTAACCATCTTTGATTAACATAGAACATTCCACATTTTTCTGCAGACTCTTTAATACATTCTTGAGCTTGTTTTTTAGTTCCAACAAAAAGAATATTTTTTTCTTCTGCTGAAGCTCCTTTAACAAATTCATAAGCTTCATCTAATTTCTTAGATGTCTTTTGTAAATCGATGATATGGATTCCGTTTCTAGCTTGATATATGTATTCAGCCATACGAGGATCCCATCTTCTTGTCTGATGTCC
>DGSM01000033.1:0-2409 GCA_002393975.1 Clostridiales bacterium UBA4362 | reverse complement strand
AAGCTAACCATAAGGCACTGACCTAAACTTGCTAAAGTGTGTGTTATAACGTGTTAAATTATAACATAAAAAAAGCCTTAATGCAAGGCTTTTCTTAAGTAAATTTATTTGAAATAAATCTATAAAATAATATTTGAAAATTCAATTTTAAAATCAAATATATTATCATATGGTTCTGCAATAATATTGAATGTATTATTGTTAGTATCTTGGCAAACAAATTTAATATTTGTTCCACTACTTACCTTATTGCATCCACCCAATATGATTGAATTTAGTTTTGATTGGTTGTTGTTAATATAATTTGCAAAAGTTTCTGCATTTCCGAATTTAGTTGAATAGCTAGAATTTAGTTCTTTAAAAGCTAAGTCTGGTCTATAAATAGAATTTAGTTTAAAGGTATTTAAGTAATCTCCTGCAATATCATATGGGTTTCCATTTATATATTTGAAAACATTATTTCCATTATTGGTAAGCTCAGAATTATATAATTCTATTTTCTTTCCTTTGCTTAAATTTGTAAGCTCTTTTTTTACTAAATACTCATATGAAAATATAGAATATGTATTTGATGAAGAGTCATATCTTACTACATACCCATAATCTTCAGTATTATTTGAGTTTAAGTCAATTCTATATCCAAATAATATAACAGAAGCAGAATCATAATCTCCTATTAGTCTATAGCCTGATTGAGCAACAAAATTATAATTACCAGAATAATTATATATATTTTCTTCATTTATTCCTAATAATTCAATTTGACTTTTATCTAATAAATTAAGTGTTAATTTTGCATAGTCTGCATTGTCTCCAGGCTCTAGTTGATTGTATCTTTTATATACTAACATTTTAAGTAAATAATTATAATCTGAAATGCATTGTTTTGCACTTAAATACTCATTTCTAGAATTTAATATATCAACATTTCCAAAAAACTTTCTTGAATCTTCTCCTATTTCTTCTTGTGCAGGTTCAATAACTTCATTAGTAACTATTTCATTTACATTTGTCTCTACATTATTTTCAACAGTATTTGCAATTTCAGTAGAGTTAGTATCAGGAGAATTTACATCTTCCTTATGTATATTCTTTACAATGATGAAGAGAGTAAGTACTAAAAGTAGTAATACTAGCACAATTGCAAATAGTGGTATAGTCTTTGTTTTTTTACTCATTACTTATCTCCCTTCTCTAAAATAATATCTCCAATATGTTGCACAAGATTGAACATTAACTTCTTTTCCACTTGAATCACCATATTCACCATCATAGTTTGAATGAGCTCCAACATTCTTTCCATCAGCAACATATATCTCTGTATGATGGTGATATTGGCCATCTCTTCCTGTTCCTCTTGTCCACAAAATATCTCCTGGTTCAAGTTCATCTATAGAATGAAATTCATGTTGTACAAATCCCTTTGCAGATAACATGTCTGGTTCATTTGCAGTTCCCATTTCACATGTTCCACCCCATTCACTATATCTTGTTTCCTTTAAAGCATAATATACCATAGAAGAACAGTCAACATCCCAAGATCCAGTATCACTATATTTCCAATCGTTAGGATTTGGAGTGTTGTAGCCAACGTGATCATCATTTGCCATATTGTCAATAGCCCATTGAACATACTCAATGTCAGAACTTCCACTATATCCGCCTTGATGTTCCGGAATTTGTTTGTCTTTATTTCTGTCATAGATTTCTAATGCAGCTTGAGCTCTAGCATCAATATTTCTACCTGCCGATCTCTCATATTCATCATGATAAACTTCTGTCAGATGATAGATATCATCTCGTGATTTATCTTTGCTTGTAAGTTCTCCATAACAATTTAGATTCTTCATTTCAGTATTTGCAAAACCAATTTGACCACCTAAATCTGCAATAGAAAGACCTTTCCCTTTCATATAATCATACATTGCTTCTTTTCTACTCCAATAAGTCCATTGTGCTAAGCCATATCCATAAGCAGTATTTACAAAAGAGTCTTTAGATATTTCTCCACTATCTATCATTGCTGTTATTTGTTCATCAGATAATCCAGATGATGAATTATACGTATTTTGTGCATTATTAGGTTCAAATCCAGATTCACAATACCAGTTACCCATAATGGCTGCTGCTCCCTCTGGAGAATAGCCATAAATTCCAATTAGAGTAAACCAGATAGTTTCTTCATTATTTGCTCCTTTTATTATATCAGTGCCGTCTTCATAGTCAGAAACCTTTTTGTTAGAAGTTGTTTTATACTTATTTCCATATTCAGGATGATCTAAATACCATAGTTGCTCAGCCATGTCTTTTTCATCTTCGTAAGTATATGTTGGATCTATGTAATCTTCTACATTTTCTATCTTTGTTTTATCTGGCTTTTTCATTGAGACATAAATTATATCTCCTTTT
>DGSM01000032.1 GCA_002393975.1 Clostridiales bacterium UBA4362 | reverse complement strand
ATATTTTGTTTCAATGTTATAATATTTATCTTTTTCATCATCTTGATGTAAAAGCATCATATGCCCATTTTCAGGATATTGTTTTTCGTCACTTAAGGTCAATAATTCTAGTTCTATATATTCACCATGCTCATCTTCCCCAGTACTTTTTACTTTTGCATCTCCTGGGCAAACTACAGTTGTATTGTCCATAAAATTACTTATTTGGATGCCATATTCATTTGCATCTCTTCCAGTATCGCTTAATGTTTTATATACAGTTTCTGATGTTTGACCCAAATTTGCTTTTATTTTATCCGCTACATCTTGTCCTTTGACTCCTTCTACATTTGTTACCCATAGTAAAATATTTTTCTCATGAGAGTTCATATCATCTTCAGAATAATAATCCATCTCTATCATCAACTTTTTAAGTAATCTATAGTTTACATCTGCAGCTTCTGAATTTATATTTTCTAATAAAGAAAAGGCCTCTAACGAATTTGACTTATTAGATTTAAAATCAACTAGCTTTTTGCACATTGGGCTTTCTTCACCCAATTCATTTACTTCTAATTCTCCATCATCTTCGCCCATTTTATCTATTATTTTCTGAGCTTCTTCAGGAGACATATCAATAGTTTCTTCTGGTTCTACCTCTCCTGTAATTCTAAAAGCGCAAACAAAGTTTGAACTTATTGGCTCATTAAATGGCTGAGAAGTATATCCACTATATTGTCCTTCAAGTCTTATTCGTTCGTCACTTCCACAATCATATCTCTTATTTTGTCCTGCACAAATAAAAGTATGAACTAAATCTGTTTCAGATGATCCTGTCAAGACAATATCTCCTGCTTGGACCTCACTACTATTAGTTATCTTTTTCCACCCTTTATTAGTACAATAATCATATAATTGTGATACGACCAAACCATTTTGTGGTTGATCTTTAAATCCTATTTTATATAAAGCCCATGCAACAAGTCTGTCACAAGAAATATATTTTGATCCATCACTATTAGTTGCACCATTTGCCATAGGAGGCATGTGATGAGCATCTCCATAGTGGAAATCGTTTTGCTTAACATATGTTGTTACTTCTTGAGCAGCATTTAAAAACTCTTCTGCTGAAGCTGAAACGCCATCTGCTCCTTCTATTTCTTGATTATCTATTGAAATAAGTGCATCTGATTCTTTTTGTATTTTTATTTGTGCTTTTTTAGCATTGACATATTCAGTTGCATCTTCTAAAGTAACCGTCAATTTAGAACTATCGCTATCTGTACTATGCCAATTATAAGTTATATTTTTATCAACAATTTTTTGTGGGTCTTTTTCAAATTTGTCACTATTATAATTATCTGTTCCATATTTTGCTTCTATTGCCCTTGCTGCAGATATCTTTCTAGCGGTTTCTGTAGTACCATCATATTTATAGTACACTCCATGGAATATCTTTCTTAAATATACTGATGGTCTTTGATTCAAATATGGTTCACAAACTTGATAATAAATTCCATTTTGAGAAGTTAATAATGCTGTTAATTCTATATTATACTTATCAAGTTCGCCTTCTTCATCTTTATAATTAATTGTTTTTTTAGCAATCTTTGCTTTCTTGTAAGCTCCATATGGAGTATTTTTATCTACTGTTCCATAAAAATCAATAATATGATAATACCAATGGTTTGTTACACTTTCGATATTTGGCCATTTTATTGATGCACCATTGCTTCCCGAATTAACTAGTTTTCTAATGGCTTTCAAATCTTCTGCAGACATAGTTACAGTTACTTCTACCCCATTTTCATCAGTTAGAGTTAATGTTGCACTTCCATCTCTAATAACAGCACTTCTAATTTCATCATAGTTTCTTTGCTTTATTGGATCATTTTCACCTGATAAATAGCGTAACACTTCTTCTAAATTATCAATATCATCGTTTTCTCCAACTGGTCCATTATTTATGCATTCAATAATTTTATTATACCAAGCTTTATATCCATCTGATGATAAATGGTATCCTCCTCCAGAATAATCATCTCTAAGGAATCCTTCACTATCAGTTATAGCATCATTTGGATTTATAAAGACAACAGTTGTTCCATCACATAGTGATTTAACAACACTATTATAAGCATCTATATTTCTATTCCAAGCTACTGGATCTTTTGTGTCTCCGGTATTTCTTCCAACATGAGGTGTTTGAGTAATATAAATAGTTTTATCAGGATTTTTCGCCTTAACTAAGTCAATTACTCGTTTCATATCAGATGCATTATCTGTTGCTGATTTTTCAGATGATGCTGTACAATTCAATCCAAGGCAAATAACTATTGCACTAGCATTGTCATATGATTGAATATTTGAATCTGTAAAAGTCCATGTACCAGCTCCACTCCATCCATAATAGTACTCTCCTGTTACTAAATTACTATTAGATGGACTTACTCCATAAGATTGACCAGGAATAATTTTATAACTATATCCTGTACCATAAATCCATGAGTCACCTATAAACATCAATTTACTAGTATCAATGCTTGAATAGCTTCCACCTTTTTGGCCTAGCATCCATTGGAATAATTCTAGTCTTTTATATGATTGCTGAATTGTACTGTGTGTTGCCCCTTGAATTCTTTCCATTTTAGCTATATTTTTACCAGCAGCATTATTTATTTTATTAACATTTGATTCCATATTGCTGCCATAAGTTACTTCTACATCTACTGTTCCTGATATTGCCCAAACTGGTGTTGTTTTGAAATTATTTGCATCTATTGAAGAAGATCCACTCATTGGGACTATCGCTGCAAAATAATTAGGATATTTGTTTGCAATATACCATGTTCCAATACCACCTCTAGACATCCCCGTAAGAATTATTCTACTTTTATCTACTCTATAATCCTTAGATACTTTTTCTATTATTGCCATAACATTTTTTACTGTACCTTCTGCCTTCCAGTCGTATTGACTTTGATGTGGTGCAATAAAAATAAATTTACCAGCTCTATAAGCCTCGCCTGATTCAACATATTTAGTAATAGGAAGATTTCCTATACTATTAAAGTTTGATGATTCTCCATCACCATGCAAAAATACTATGAGAGGCATATTTGCTGTTGGGTTTTCAGGAATTATTTGGAAATAGTTCATTCCGTTTAGTTGTTGTTTTGTTTTTCCTGCTTGTGCAGTTATAGGTATTGCTCCACTAGATTCTGGTGTCGCTCCATTCCCCATTATTGTTCCATCTGGTGCAGAGTTTGGAATAAAGTATCCAATTACATATCTTCCATATTTTGAACTAACTGCATATCCATCAGCATTTGAAACTAAATCTCTAAGATTATCTTGAAAATTACCAGAACTTCCATATTCAAATACTCCACCAGCATATGGGCAATACATAAGTAACTTTCCAGTACTTAAAGCTCCTAATATATTAACTGCATGGAATCCTTGGCTAGATCTATAGCCTGAATACAAATATACTGGAAGTCCATTACTTAAAGCATTTGACATATTTGAAACAATGGTATTTACATCTTTTACATCTGCTCCTGAAGTATAATATTTTCCTTCAATATTGGCATAATTCTTCCAAACTTTTTCAAAAACGCCTGTAGGAACATTATATTTAGTATTTGTGGAACCATCTTTTGTTCCAACTATTTGACTGTAGTTCAAATCATTGCAACTATATGCAGATGCTAAAAATGCAAATGCATATCTTGTGCACATAGATCCAGCATCTGCCCATATTTCGTATGTAACACCCTTATAAATAAGATTTTTTCCTACATAATAGCCATCTCTTCCTCCCATAGTAGAAT
>DGSM01000034.1 GCA_002393975.1 Clostridiales bacterium UBA4362 | reverse complement strand
TCTATGATAATCGGTTGATTTACCATATACGACTATATAGTCTGGCATAATTCTTCCTGCATTGTTTTCTGAAGTTATTTTTGATGGATCTTGTTCTCTTCTATATGTTGAGACTTCATTGTATTCGTGAGATTGATCTTTTGCTTCTTGACCAGTTATTTGTGCAGCTGTTCTTCTTATTAATTCTTCTGGATAATTCATTTTAACTGAAGTAAATTCAAAATAAGGATCAGGGTCTCCTATCATGTGACTTACGTGTGCATCATGATGGCTCATTCCTATAATAAGTTTAGGATCTAATGAACAAAAACCGATATTTATGATGCTAGGGTTTCCAGCACAACTCTTAAGCATATTTGGTTCAATTACACAAGTAGAAATTGTTGAACAACCTTGCTCAAAGGTTTTCCATATTTCAGCAGGGTCTTTACCATATGGAATACTTAATCCTGAATTTGTTCCTGTTGAACCAGTAATACCAAACATTGTGTTCATCATGATTTTGAAATCTGCTCCATGTAGTCTTATTACTTCTACACCATCTTCACCTTTTTCTATGGTGATTCCAGGCTCACCTCTTTCGGCCATTTCATGTGCTTTTTCTGGAGTAAGTAATTGTGATACAAGTTCTTTTGAATATTGCTCTGGTATTTTTTGTTTTATTGCTTCAAATTCTACTGGTCCTAAAACATCTTCTCTACTAGATAATGATTCATATACTTGCATAAGAACTCTTGGATCTTCAATCTTATCAATGATTCTAGCAAGTTCTAACATGTCTAATTCTTCTGGAGTAAATAAATCGCTTTCGTATGTACGTTTATCTCCAAGAAAATTATCTATCGAGTAATAATGAAGCATTCCACTTAGACTAACAGAGGAAGCTCTATAAACTGAATCCATACTAGACTCATAGGCCATACCAAATATTCTTCTAGACATTATATCTTTTAGCTTTTTAGGATCAGTTGTCTTCTTTGCTGCTTCATCATACATTTTATTTCTTTTTTGAGTGTAATTATCTAAATCTTCTATTGTCTTTAATGGTATTAATTTAGTTTCAGGCAAATCTATATCTGAAAGTACTAGTTTAAGTGCTTTAATTCTCTCAGGTGTCATTTCTTGTTCATCTAGTCCTGAAATAAAGTCTGCTAATTCAAGATATGCTTTATATTTTGCTTCATTTCCTGCTGAGTTTTCTATAAAGAAACCTGATGTTAATCTTTCGTACTTTTTATAATTTTGAAGTTTTTCTGGATGATTTGCCATGTCTGCAAGAAGTATTGAAAATTTAGTATCATATGTTAATTGATTGTGGATAACTCCTTCACCAAAGTTTTCAAATATTGCTTCGTCAAATATTCTTAGGTTTGGAATATTTTCAAATTCAAGGCCTGGTCTTGATTCTAGAATCTTTCTTGCTTGTTCTCCATATGTTTCTCCAACTATATCTGTTAATAGTTGCATGTTAGGATTTTGAATAAACTCTACAATCTTATCATGATTACATCTGCTAAGTACTTTCTCATCTGTTAATACTTTATATACTGCTAATTGTTTTTGTAGATTTTCTGGACTATATTGAAGGTTATAGCCAAATAAGTTTGATCTTTCTAATACTTCTGCAATTTTAGGATCTTGTATTTTTTGATTAAGCATTCTTTTAACATGGTCCATTTTTCTAAAGCAAGTAGAGCTGTTAGTAATTCCTGTTATTGCTAATGCTTGAGGAATAGCTTGTGATATTTCCCAAAGCATATTAGGGTCTCTAATACTATCTGTAATAAACGATAATAGAAAATATGTATCTTGTCCGCCAGCAGCTATTTTGATTACATCATTATGATCTAAGCCTTGAAGTTTTTTCAACCAAAAACTTCTATATTTGGTTGGAACATATTTTTCATAGTTAGGATTGTTTAAATATGGTGTTATTTCATCAGCTGAAGAAAGAGCTCCAATTAATTCGGGATTTGAAGTGATAAATGCGTGTTTTTTGTCTCTTGGTAAATAGTCAAATAATAGAGGGTTATTTCCAACAAATGCTTCTAGGCCTTCTGGACTTAATTTTGATAATAATCTATTGTCTATTGAAGCAAGTTTTACTTGTGTTTCTGGTGGCAAATCTTTAATCACAATACCATCAAAGAATCTTCTGGCAGTATTATAAGCTTTTTGTTTTTCATCACTATTTGTATTACTATACTTCTTGTCATAATCTTTTGAATATTTACTAACGATTTCAATTAATACATCTTCATCAAATAAATCTAATTTACCATAGAAAAAGCTAGGATCTACTTGTAGTGTTCCTGATTGTTCATCAGGACTTGATATACCATATGAACCAGCAGTAAAGGTTATTCCTCCACCACCTATCATCCACAAATCTTTTTTACTTACAGATACATAATGAGTAGTTGGGCTTGTTAATAATTCTTTTTGTTTTTCAGGAGACAATTGTTTTAGATATTCATATTTTTTTCCTACAACGATAGCTTCAATTTGTTGAGATTCAGACATATGTTTAAATAATTCTGGCATTTCTTCTAAATACATGTCTCTTAGTTTTTTCTCACAGTGTTCTATTACTTCAGGATGTTTAGATAAATAATCTAATCCTACTCCTTTGGGCAAATGACGCAAGTTATAAGGGCTTCTACTCATTAAAGCTTCTACTACTTCAGGATCAGTTTGAAATATTGGATCTGCTTGTTGATATTTTTCTGCTGATATATGTTTAATTAATGAGTTCTTTTTCATTCTTTGAAAGAATCCAAGTTTTGGAACTTGAGTAAGACCATTATCTGGCATGATTTTCCTCCTAATAGTTTTATTCATAATAAATATAACATAATGTAACTTCAATAGGCATAAAATAAGGCTATTAAGACAGGTTTGTATAGAAAATGTAAAAAGATGATAATTTAAAGTAAGGATTAAGTTAGCAGAGCTCATTGAAAAGCTCGAAAAAATGACAAATGTTTTCCCTGAAGTGTATGATGCAAAGATTGTTCAGCACTTGGAAGAAAGATCAAGAGCAGCAAGAAAATATCTTGCAGAAAATCAAGAGATTTCTTCTCTGCTGGGAATGGGTCATGAAGTAGAGTGGATTAGCAGAGCCAAATTTGATCGGAGTGTGAGAGCTGCTGAATATGCTTCACTGGATTATGATTGGGAGTTTTGTAAGATTGCTATTGTAAACAACTTCCATGATGAACTCAAGTGGCTGATTACCTGCAAATTTCCAGAATACCTTTAAGGTTATGGCCTGCATAAATGCTGGACCTTTTATTTTACAAAAAATAATAAAAAAGGCACATTTTTATGTTAAAAAGGTGCCTTTTTTAAATCTCAATTTTGTGCTGTACCCCTTGATATATATATATATATAGTATAATGCCATTTAGAGCGAATTGCGTTCTAATTATTTGAGGAGGGATTGTTGGTATAGAAATGAAAAATAATGGTAAAAAAATAGACATAAAAGTATTAATAATAATTGTCTTATGTATAGTTGTAATAAGTCTTATTTGTTGTGTAATTATTTTATTAAAAAACAGAGAATCAAATAATAATTATATAGAAAGTCAACTTGATAATGCAATTACCCATAATACTGAATCTCTTGATAATGTGGAGAATGTTACAAATAATGTTAATGAATCAACAGTAAACAAAATTGGAAGTACAGATTCTAATAAGACAATTAGTTTTAATGAATTAGTTTCTGTAAATGAAAAATATGAGTTAATAATAAAAAGCTTTAATATTAAGAAAATAATTGAACCACCTAATACTACAGGGTATTATCATTATTATGAAGCTTCAGATGGTCACCAATATCTTGATATTGTTTTTGATTATAAAAATTTAACTACAAGTGATGTTAGGGCCGATAAAACATCAAGTATAAAAATAAAATATGATGAAAAATATGATTATTCTGGCTTTTCTATTATTGAAGATGAAGAAAATGATTTTACATATTCAAATATTAGAAATATTGCACCATTGAGTACAGGTAAAATACATTACTTAATAGAAATTCCAGATGAAGTAGCTAATAATTCAGGTTCAATTGTTGCAACAATAACATGTGGTTCTGAAAAATATGATTTAAAAATAAGATAAGGAGAATAAAATGAATAAAAAAAGTGTTATATTTATAGTTGTATCTTTATTATTAGGTTTAATCGTTGGATATTGTATAGGAAAGGTATCTATTAGTTCCAAATCAAAAACAACCAACGAATTTAATAAGGACACATCGATTGTTTCAAACGATGGAGAAAAAAAGAAAGAGGCAACAGTAAAAAATTTAGGTGAAAAAATTGAAAATGATGATTTTACAATGAGTTTTGAAAAAGCAGATTTTAAAGAAGAAATAAAATGGAGTACTGGAAGTTATTCATCTCGTAGTGTTTCAATAGATCCCGGAAAAGTTGCACTAACCATTAGTGGTAAAATAAAAAATTTAAGAGGAACTGAAATTCAAACAAGCTGTTTTATTGGAAAAATTACTGTTGACAATAAATATACTTATGATCTGAAAATGGAAACTCATAATAATGGTTATAGTATAGAACCTTTAGAAGAAGTAGAATATGATTTATTAGCACAAGTGCCAAAAGAGATTAAAGATTCATATAACAAAGTTGAAATAGTTTTTGGTTATATGAATGACTATTCAATTCCAACAGTAACATATATTAATGGCGCTAAACAAGATGTAATAGATAGCTTAGATAATCTATATTCTATAACTCTAACAAAATAGAGTTAGTAAACTGCATGTTATATACTTGTACAATAATTATTTATAAAAAATTTAAATTGAACCAAAAGATAAACTTAATAAGAAAGAGTATGAGAAATCATACTCTTTTATTTTTGTCTAAAAAGTGTTACTTTTCTGATAGTAATATCAATATATAGATGTAAGATATCTTAAAACAATAAAGGAGTTTAGATCTAAATTGAAATATAATAGAGAAATAAAACATTATATTAAAGATAATGAACTTGATTTAGAAACAATAATAAAAGAATTTACACCATATATTTCTAAAGTAATAGATAATATGGTTCATGATTATCTAAATGATGAAGACAAAGAAGAAATAGCTTCAGATGTATTTTTTATTCTATGGAACAATAAAGAAAAATTAGATGTAAATAGATTAATGAGTTCATATTTAGCAGGGATTACTAAAAACGTTGTTAAGGAAAAAATAAGAAAGAAAAAAGTAGATTTAGATATTAGTGAATATGAAAATACGTTATTTGATAATAATGATAATTTAGATATTTTATTTGATGATATTGAAGAGATTAATAAAATAGAAAAGATATTATCTAAAATGAAAAAAATTGATAAACAAATATTTATTAGCTTCTATTATTATTCTAAATCAATTAAAGATATAGCTAAAGAACAAAGAATCTCTGAATTTAATGTAAAGCAGAGATTATATAGAATTAGAAATAAAATAAGAAAAGAGGTAAATAAGAATGGATAGTAAAAATATCTATGAAAAGACAAAAATGAAAATAGCTATATCTAAAGCAAATAAGGAGGATATAGTAATGGATAATACAAAAGTAAATATATTAAAAAGGTTGGGAATAGCAATTATAGCATTAGTTTCAACAACAGGAGTTGTGTTTGCAACATCTGCTATAATTAATAAATTTGGGCCTAATAGTAGTGAGGGATCTCAAAGAGCAATTGATAGTGGTTATATAGCTTATTCAAAAGAAGACTCAATAGTAGATTCATTTATGCTAGATAGATATAATTTTTATATTACTTTTAGAGAAGACAAATTAGGAATGACATTAGATGAAATACAAGAAAAATATAATAAAGTAGAAATAGGAGAAAAAAGACAAGAATATTTAATTATCAAAAATGAAAAAGGAGAAAAGGTATTTAGCAATATAGGTAATGCATATGGATTAACTTCAGAAGATGGTAATATATTTTATACAGCAACTTCAAAAGAATTTCCAAAGGCTAAAAAGTTATATGTAGATTTTGCAGGAAAGAAAGAAGTTTTAGATGTACCAGAATCAATGCAAGAAGATTTAGAAGAATATAAATTAAAATCAATTTCTGATGAAAGTTGGAAATTTGAATCTGCATTAATTTCAAATACAGCATTTAAAATCTATTTAAGCAATTGTAATGGAATAGATCATAATGAAAAAAATAGAGTTGTTACAAGTGATGGTAAAGAATTCTATTCTCAAGCAAGATCTGATGGAGATGGATCAATATCAGTTGAAAGTGATGGAATAGTAAGATATTACAATACATTTTCTTTAGGAAAACTTGATGCAACAGATGAATTAACAATTTATTTATACAAAAATGATGGAAGTGAAGTTGTTATAGAACTTACAAAATAAAATATAATTAAACTAAATAAAATAAAATAAAATTCAACAATTAAAAACACGAGAAATAAAAAGAACATCTAATATAAAAATAGATGTTCTTTTTATATTGTATTCCGAAACATGCAATAAATAGATACTTTTTAGTGCATACCCTATTATTTACAAATACCCTAGTGGGGTATATAATCTATATGGAGGTTGGGAATGGAAAAGAATCAATGCTGTCATAAAACCACTAAGAGAAGTGAGGATGAAAAGAAATTAATTACTAATAGATTAAATAGAATTAATGGACAAATAAATGGAATTAATAAAATGATAGAAAATGATGCATATTGTAATGATGTTCTAATACAGCTTAGTGCTGTAGAGAACTCTATACAAAGTTTATCTAATCATATTTTAGAAAATCATCTATATACTTGTGTAACAAGAGATTTAGAAAAAGGAGATCTTGATACTATAGATGAAATTATTAGTTTGTTTAAAAGATTTAATAAATAATAAATACTAAATCTCATATTTATAAAAGGAGGATTAAAATTATGGAAAAAATATTAAGATGTGAAAGCTGTGGTGCAATGGTAAAGGTATTAGTAGATTGCACATGTGAAGGTTGCGGAATTAAATGCTGTGGAGAATCTATGAAAGAAATCACAGAAGAAGAAGCAAAAAAATATTTAGAAAATAAATAATAAAAAAATCAAAAAAAGATGTTAACATAATGTTGACAAATTTTCAATTATGTATTATAATAATAATGCAAACGGCATGGGAAAGAGATGTAAAGCATCCTCGGCTAATTATTAATACATTGTGTACGCATAATTGTGTACCTCTAAGATTAATAACCGGAAAAGTCTCGGTAACAGAGCAGCTCCCCCGAAGGGGGAGCTTTTTTTTTTATTGACTTAAAATATCTTTGATTATATAATTAGCAATAATTGGAGATTATTATGAAAAAAGTATTGATATGTTTATTAGTTTTAATAATTCTAATGGCAATTGTTGTTATATCTATAAATATATATGTAAAAAGATCTACTAAGAAACAAATAAAAAGTGAAGAAGAATGCACTGATCTATCTGATATAGATTGTATAATTGTTTTAGGAGCAGCTGTTTGGGGAGATAAACCAAGTCCTATGCTAGAAGATAGATTACTAGAAGGTATAGCTTTATACAATAAAGGTGTTTCTAAAAAAATAATTATGAGCGGTGACCATGGAACTAAAGGTTATGATGAAGTAAACACTATGAAGGAATATGCAATAGAAAAAGGAGTTCCTTCAGAAGATATATTTATGGATCATGCCGGATTTGCAACTTATGATAGTATATATAGAGCAAAAGAAGTATTTGAAGCTAAAAAAGTAATAATAGTAACCCAAGAATATCATCTATATAGAGCATTACATATAGCAAATTCTTTAGGACTTGAAGCTTATGGAGTAGGATCAGATCCACAAAAATATGCAGGTCAAACTTTTAGAGAAATAAGAGAAATACTTGCAAGAAATAAAGATTTTGTTAAATGCATTTTTAAACCAAAGCCTACATATTTAGGAGATGCTATCACTTTATCAGGAAATGGAGACAGTACAAATGATAAAGGAAATACATTAAATAAAGATAGTAATGACCCAAATGAAAATGATATAGAAGAACATAATCAAACTAATGAAAATTGAAATAAACTAAAAACTATAGTATAATAATTATATCATCTTATAAAGAGTGACCCAGGGACTAGCCCTATGACGTCACACCAACCTATTTAAGTTAGGTGGTAAAGCTAGAACGATAAGATAACTTAAAGTAGATTAAATAGCTGAGAGTTATCTCAGCTATTTTTGTTTTTAAGAATAAAAAATAAAATTAAAGTAAAAAAAGAAAGGAGATTATATGACAATAGAGGAAATGTTAAAGGAGTTTCACAAAGTATTAAAGACACCAGATGAGGATATTCTAAGATTACCATTTGGTAATAGTGATCCTGATGAAGTAATTAATTGGATTATTAATCTAAGTGATGAAGACTTTTCAACATTAATGAAAACTCCAATTGTAAATCAAGCAAAAATTTATTATAAAAAAATTAGAGAGAATTAATTGTGCTTTTTTTATATTATGTGATAGTATTTTCATATAAATTAAAAAATACTAAGGAGTGTTTTAATGGCTTTTACAATGAACATTTATTATACAGGAACAAATGGTTCCGCAAAAAAGTTTGCTAAAGAAATGATTGATACAGGGATAGTAAATGAAATCAAAAGTAAAAAGGGAAATCTAAGATATGAATACTTTATTCCTTTAGATGATGAAGAAACAATACTACTTATTGATAGTTGGGAAAATCAAGAAGCATTAGATGAACATCATAAGTCAGATACTATGAACAAAATAATGAAATTAAGAAATAAATATGATTTACATATGAAAGTAGAAAGATATACTTTAGAAGAAAATAATGATGTAGATAAAAAGTATATAAAAGAATAATTTTAAATATATAAAGGCAGGAAAAATAAAATTATGAAAAAAACTAAAATAATAATAGGATTAGTAATAATAGTTTTATTAATTGCTTTGATTGTAGCTGGTGTCATAATAATCAAAACTAATAAATCAAAAGAAATAAATGAGAATAATTCTATTATTACTAACAATGAAGAAACAAAAGAATCTAATGAAAATATCGATAATAAAAAAGGTACAACATCAAAGAACATAGCTGTAGTATACTTTTCGGCTACTGGTACTACTAAAGAAATTGCAGAATATATAAAAGAAGAAGCTAATTGTGACATATATGAAATTGTTCCAAAACAAAAATATACTTCATCAGATCTAAATTATGGTGATAATAATACAAGAGCTACTAAAGAACAAAGAGACAAAAATGCAAGACCAGAAATAAAAGAAAAAATAGATGTCTCAAATTATGATACTATCTTTTTAGGATATCCAATTTGGTGGGGCGATGTTCCAAAAATAATTTTAACATTTATAGATAATACAAATCTTGATGGAAAAACAATTATTCCATTTTGCACTTCAGGAAGTTCTGGAATATCTCAAAGTGAAAACACTTTAAAACAATATAAAGGTAGTGTTAATTGGCTTTCAGGAAAAAGGTTTTCAAGTAGTTCTAGAAAAGATGAAATAAAAAATTGGATAGATAGTCTAAATATTATTAATAATTCACAAGAAAATGAAGAAGAAAAAGTGAATGATGAGGGAGAAATGAATTCAATGAATGAGTTTATAATAGAAGTAAATAATAAAGAATTAGTAGTAAAAGTAGAAGATAATTCATCATCTAAAGCATTGATTGAAAAGTTAAAACAAGGAAACGTTACAATTAATGCTAGAGATTATAGCAATTTTGAAAAGGTTGGAGAATTAGGATTTTCTCTTCCAACAAATGATACACAAATTACCACTAAGCCAGGAGATGTAATTCTTTATCAAGGAAATAATATTTGTTTATATTATGGAACTAACTCATGGAATTTTACTAAATTAGGAGAAGTAACAAATGTGAATCAAGAAGAACTAAAAAATATTTTAGGTGATGGAAATGTTACTATGACATTGAAGTCAAAATAATAATAAATTAGATTGGAGGGAAAAGTATAATGGTAAAACAAACTGCAGGACATGATCAATTAGGAAACTTCGCACCAAAATTTGCTGAGCTAAATGATGATGTATTATTTGGAGAAGTTTGGTCAAGAGAAGATAAATTATCTTTAAGAGATAGAAGTTTAGTAACAATATGTGTATTTATGGGAAAAGGATTAGTAGATAGTTCATTAAAATATCATATATTAAATGCTAAGAAGAATGGAATAACATTATCTGAAATGGTAGAGATAGTAACACATGCAGCTTTTTATGCAGGATGGCCAAATGCGTGGGCAGTATTTAATATAGTAAAAGAAGTATATGCTGAAGAAATAGAAAATAATGATACTTCAAGAGGAACAACCCATGGTGGTGGATTTGGAATGGGAGAGCCAAATGTTAATTACGCAAAATATTTTATTGGAAACTCATATCTAAAGATGTTAGATAAAACAGACTCTGGAATATCATTTGCAAATGTTACTTTTGAACCAGGTTGTAGAAACAATTGGCATGTTCATAATGCTACAAAAGGTGGTGGACAAGTTTTAATATGCGTTGAAGGAGAAGGATGGTATCAAGAAGAAGGAAAAGATGCAAGAAGCTTAAAGGTAGGAGATATAGTTGTTATTCCTTCTAATGTAAAACATTGGCATGGAGCTAAAAAGAATTCATGGTTTAGCCATATAGCAGTTGAAATACCAGGAGAGAATACTTCAAATGAGTGGTTAGAACCAGTATCTGATAAAGAATATAATGAATTAGGAGAATAAAAAATATGAGTGAAGAATTAAAAATAACAGAAGAATGGGATAAAGTTTTTCCTAAAAGCGATAAAGTAAATCATAAAAAAGTTACTTACAAAAATCATTTTGGAATTACTATAGTTGCAGATATGTATGAACCAAAAGAATATGAAGGAAAACTTCCTGCTATTGCTGTATGTGGACCATTTGGTGCAGTAAAAGAACAATCAAGTGGACTTTATGCACAAGAAATGGCTGAGAGAGGATTTTTAAGTATAGCATTTGATCCATCTTTCACAGGAGAATCATCAGGAGAGCCACGATACATGAATTCTCCAGATATAAATGTAGAGGACTTTCAATCAGCAGTAGATTATTTATCAAATCTAAATAATGTAGATAAAGAAAAAATATCAATAATAGGCATCTGTGGTTGGGGAGGAATGGCTCTTCAAACTGCTTGTATTGATACTAGAATTAAAGCAACAATTGTTTCTACTATGTATGATATGTCTAGAGTAGCAGGAAATGGATACTTTGATAGTGATGATAATGAAGAAGCAAGATATAAGGCAAGAGTTGCAATAAATAATCAAAGGACAGAAGACTTTAAAAATGGAGAGTATAAATTAGCAGGAGGAGTAGTAGATCCACTTCTTGAAGATGCTCCTCAATTTGTAAAAGATTATTATGCTTATTATAAAACTCCTCGTGGATATCATAAAAGAAGTTTAAACTCAAATGGTGGATGAAATGTTACAGCCGGAACTTCACTTATGAATACAAGATTATTATATTATTCAAATGAGATAAGAAATGCTGTTATGATAGTTCATGGAGATAAAGCACATTCTTATTACTTTGGCAAAGATGCGTATGAAAATATGATTAAAGATAGTAAGTACACAAATAATAAGGAGTTCTTGAGTATAGAAGGAGCATCACATTGTGACTTATATGATCAAAAAGATATAATTCCTTTTGATAAAATAGAAGAGTTTATAAAGAAAAATATATAAAAGTAGTATATAAAAGTCCTCTGGTTTGGGGACTTTTTATTGACTTAAAGTATTATTACATATATAATTTAGCCTGTTGGAGAAATAAAATGAAGAAAATTATTGTTGGAAAAAAAGATGCTAGTAAACAATATGACTTTAGAGAAACATGTTTTGGAATAGTTATTAAAGATGATAAACTATTTTGTACAAAGAAAAATAATGACCTATCACTAATTGGTGGAGGAATTGAAGAAAATGAAAGCCAAGAACAAACTCTTAGAAGGGAGTTTATAGAAGAAGCGGGATTAACTATTGAAAAAATGAAACCGCTTTGTACTATAGATTGCTATTGGTTTACTAAAGATAAAAGAGATATGGAATCTTTAACCAATATCTATATAGTAGAAGTATCAAATAAAATAATAGAGCCAACTGAAAAAGGTCATGAATTAGTAACTATAGAATTTGAAAAGGCAATAGAATTGCTACCATTACCATATCAAAAAAGAGCAATTGAAGAATTTATTAAAGAAAGAGGAAAAATTTAAAGAAATGAGTTTTACATATAAAAGAATAATCAACTATTATGAAACAGATAGAATGGGAGTTGTACATCACTCAAATTATATTAGATTTTTAGAAGAAGCTAGATGTAGATGGATGGAATCTGTAAATCTTCCTATGGAAGCAGTAGAAGAGGCAGGATATACCATTCCAACATTAGAATTAAATATAAAATATAAATATCATGTTACAAGTGGAGATGTTATTTCTATTACTCCTAAAATCACTGATTTTAATGGAGTAAGAATGACAGTAGGATATGATGTTATAGATGAGAAATCTAAAAATGTTGTTATTGAAGCATGGACTAAACATTGCTTTACAGATAATAGTTTGAGACCAGTTAATATAAAAAAGAAAGATGAACATATATATAATGCCTTCAATAATCTTTTTGAAGAATATAAAAAAGAAAAAGGTGAGTAGAATAATCTATTCGCCTTTTTCTTTTAATACTTTATGTTTTAAGATGTTTATAACTATTTTAAACTAGACTCACAATATTTACATCTATATATATTCTTTTCTTTATCTGTTAAGATAAACACTTGATCTAAATCTCTTTCAATACTTGTTATACATCTAGGGTTCTTACAAGTTGCAACATTTACTATTGTTTCTGGAAGAGTAAGCTTTTTCTTTTCAACTATTTTGTCATCTTCAACTACATTTATTGTAGCATCAGGATTTATGAAGGCTATAGTATCAATATTTAAATCAATCTTTTTATCTATTTTAATAATATCTTTTTTTCCTTTTTTCTTACTTTTAGCATTAGTGATAATAGCAACTTGGCAATCTAATTTATTAAGCTCAAGTTTTTCATAAATAATCATACCTTTTCCGCTATCAATATGATCTATTACAAAACCATTTTTAATACTATCTATATTCATATTATAACTCCTTATTTTATATTCAACATTTTTAATATTAAAGCCATTCTAATAAATCTTCCATAGTTTGCTTGTTCAAAATATTTAGCTCTAGGATCTGAATCAACTTCTGTAGCAATCTCATTTACTCTTGGTAGAGGATGCATTATACATAGGTCTTTTTTAGCTATTTTAAGTTTATCTTTAGTAAGAATATAATAATCTTTTAGCCTTTTATAATCTTCTTCATTAAAGAATCTTTCTTTTTGAACTCTTGTCATATAAAGAATATCAAGTTTAGGTAAATATTCTTCAATAGTATTTGTTTCATAATATTTAATTTTACATTTATCTAAAACATTGCTTTTTACATAATCAGGAAGTTTTAATTCATCAGGACTTATTAAAACAAACTTTATATTTTTGTATCTACTCATTGCATTAATAAGAGAGTGAACTGTACGACCAAATTTTAAGTCACCACATACTCCAATAGTTAAATCATCTAAATGGCCTTTTTCAGAACTAATTGTCATTAAATCTGTAAGAGTTTGAGTAGGATGATTATGGCCACCATCACCGGCATTTATTATTGGAACAATTGAATTAGATGATGCAACATAAGGAGCACCTTCTTTAGGATGCCTCATTGCAATAATATCTGAATAATATCCTACTACACGAATAGTATCTGAAACAGATTCTCCTTTAGAAACTGAACTAGAATTTGCTTCACTAAACCCTAAAACTTTTCCGCCTAATCTCATCATTGCTGATTCAAAACTAAGCCTTGTTCTTGTACTTGGCTCAAAAAATAAAGTAGCTAAGATTTTATTATCACATTTATGAGAATATTTCTCAGGGTGATTAATAATATCTTTAGCTACTTTAATCATTTCATCAATTTCGTCAACAGACAAATCTTTAATATCAATAAGATGTTTCATTAATGATCTCACTTTCATAAATTTTTTTAATTTTAACAAAAACATTTTTTAATTACAATTAAATCTACAAAAATAATAAAAGTGAATTGACGAAATTACTAAATGATGGTAAAATCATAGTTAACCATTTAACCAGTTTTCCGGATGCTTAATAGCATAGAAGGAGGTACGAAAGAAAAGAATACAAAGGAACTGATGACAAGCACATACTACAAGGAGAATCAAAGATGAAATCTTTAAATATTAATTTTCATTTTGATGAGGCTCGGACTATCGAGCTAAACAACGAAGTAAACTATTATTTAAGAGAAGCCAAAGAGAAAGGAATCTGCACTCACATAGATTGTTTCTATTTCTATGATGTAGAAGTCCAAAAGAGCTACCAGGAAGATGGTTCTGCTGTTTATAGTTTGAAGAAGACTGACCAAAGCGAATACTATGAGTGCATTACGGTGCGCTATGATAGGGGCAGGTTAGTTAATATTAACTTTGAAACTTGGCGGAATGATTGGGATGGCCAGCAGAAAATTTGCTTTGACTCTACTAAAGGAGCAAGAATCTTGTTCGTATGCAGAGGACTTAGTGTGACTGCTAATGGAGAATCATTCTATGAATGTGAGAGTGGAAAGCTTACAACCTTGGAATAAGCGAAACTCTTTGTAAAGTAGCAAATTAAACTAGAGGGAGATAAGTCTGACTTATCTCCCTCTTATTAAATCTTTGACCAATTGGTTTAATGTCTTGTTATTGAAATAATATTTGTATTAAAGTATAATGTGAAATATAAATGATGGATAAAAAGGAAGATTAATGAATACATTTCAAATTGCAGATTGGCTTGAGAAGAGAAAGACTCTTTCATATGGCAAGACAGCTTTAAAAGCTGTATCGAAACTTCCACAATCAATTAAGGATAACACTATCATACTAATAGGACCAATGGGGACTGGAAAGAGCTCTACTGCGAAAGTTCTTAGAGATGTACGTCATATGGATAGAGTTTCGCTTGATAATAAAGATCGATTTAAAAAAATATATGAAAAAAAGCCTAAGTTTAGATATTTTAAAAATTTTGAATTTGTTTTAACTTGTTCTGTTCTAGCAACTTTAAAAGAACCACAAATAATAGATTTTGGAGCAGGGCATTCAGTTTATGAAGATAAAGAAGTTTTTACTTTAATGAAACAAATTTGCAGTCAATTCAAGCATGTATTTTTATTACTTCCAACTCGTAATGGAACTAATCCAGATGGAAGTATAGATGTTTCTAAAAATGCACAAATCCTTTCTAAAAGAGTACAAAATGATAAGCATAGACCATGGGAAAGCAGTCAACATTTTAGAAGAAGAATGGAAGATAACAATCATTTTTTAACATGCCATTGTAATTATGAATTGGCAACTAAGATTATTTATCAAGATGATAAAGATCCTGAACAGGTAGCAATTCTAATAGATGATGAAATGAATAAAGTAAATAAAGAGAAAGGAGAAAGAAATGAAAAATAAGAAGATTCTTATTGCTTTATTAATTATCACTTTAATCATTACTGCAGCATTTAATGCAGTACATGCAACAGGAGATGTAACTACAACTGGTACAAATGTAACAGAAAACACAACAACAAATGACTTAACTACAACCACTGAAGTTAAGGAAGAAGTTGGAGATCTATTTGAAGCAGATCAAAAAGTTTTAGTTGAACAACATGTAATTGGAAATGCTTATGTTATGGGGCAAGATGTTACAATTAGTGACACTAAGATTGATGGTGACTTATTTATAATGGGAATGAATGTAACAATTGATGACACTGAAGTTGGAGGAAACATATTTGCATTAGGCCAAAATGTTAATTTCACAGGAGAAACTTCAGCAGCTCAAGTATATGCATTAGGACAAAATCTTGCATTTGGACCTAAAACAATTATTGCTAGAGATGTAAGTGGAGCTGGAGAAACAATAAAACTTGGAGGAACAATTGGACATAATGCTTATATAGATTGTGATAATCTAGAAATAGATGGAAAAGTTTTAGGCGATTTAGAATACTCATCAACTAAGGAAGCTAATATCGCTGATGGCCATGTAATGGGAAAAGTTGATTTTGAATTAGTAGAAGAAGCAACTGCTCCACAAAAGACTATAGGAGATAGAGTAAAAGATTCATTTAAGAACTTTGCAGGAATGTTTATTACACTTATATTAATTGGATTAGTATTTATATTCTTAGACAAGAAGTTCTTAAGAACTGTATATGCTTCAAGTAATGGAGGAGCTATTGGAAAATCATTATTATTCTCACTTCTAGGATTTGCAGTTATTCCATTAGCATCATTAATACTAATAGTTATTGGAATAGGAGCAAAAACAGGATTAGCTCTTCTTTATGCATTCTTCTTGGCGCTTCTAATAAGCTTACCAGCTTGTGTGGCATTAATTACTGGAATGACTTGCAGAAACAAGTATTCAGAAGAGAATAAAGCAAATAGAAAAGCTGTTTATGGAAGATTTGTATTAATATCATTAGCATTTGCTCTTATAAGTGCAATACCAATATTAGGTGGTCTACTTAAAGCTTGTGCAATATTCTTAGGATTTGGTGCAATAATAAGGAATGTATTCTTTAAAGAATCAAACGAAGTAGCTAATAGCTAATACTAAATTTTGATAAAAAAAAAATAAAAATAAAAATAGAAATAGAAAGCAATAATAAAACAAAAAATAATTAAATAAGATTGATATTACATATATCAATCTTATTTTTTTAATGTTATAATCAAAAAAATGGAATATGTAAAAAGCGCTCACGGAATCGAGACAATTATTAAAATTAATAGTTTCAAGGATTTGAGCCCAACAGTTTTAAAACAATTACAAGAAAAATTTGGAACTGTTAGGGTTCAATTAGTCGTGCCTAATAGAGTAGAAGATAAACTTGATATTTATACTCCAAGAACTTATAGAAGACTTTATTATAAATTACAAGACTTAACTGATGGAATTGATGACAGACTAGATGATCCTTTAAAGTTTTTATTCATCTATAGAAGATTGAGCAAAAACGTAGTATATGATTATCCTGCAACAAAATTTCCAAGAAAAAAGAATCCTGATCCAAGATATAAGAAATGCAGAAATTTAGAAGGACCACTTTTGGAAGGAAAAGCCGTTTGCTCTGGATTTGCTGATACCTTAAAAGCAGCTTGTGATTTTAAAAATGTTCCATGTGTATACATAGATGGTATGACTAAAAGAGGAGGGCATTCTTGGAATCAAGTTTGCTTACATAATAAATGGATTGGCGTTGATTGTACTTGGGACATTGGTGGTAGAATGAAATATTGTTCAATTGATCCACAAAAATTTAACGACAAACATGATTATGATTCTCTTATGGAATTTGCTGAAGGAGATAACCATTTACTATATCAATCTTTTGATTGGAGCAAATATTTAAACAGATACTTAGGACTAAATACTGATTGTACTTATAGCCAAGAAGAATTGGAATACTATTATGATTTACTTGAAGGAGTTGAGACTAGAGGCGAAAGAATCACTCAATTAATGAATGATATAAGACAAAGAATTAGAATTCATGATGGTGTAAAAGAATTATTTAGATCAGCTAGATATGACTATGATAGAACATTGAAACTTTTTGGCTTTGATGATGTTGAATTATATCAATGGATTAAAGATAGAGGATATCATGTTACATATGCAAATAGTAGACGTATTATAGATGAATTTGCTAGAAGAAAAGATGAAGAAAATAGGGCATATGAAGACATGGAAATGAATAAAATGCAACTTAAAGACTATAAGTCTTTAAATGTAGAAAGATGGGCTTCAAGACATGGAATAAAATACGATAGAATACTTGATTTAAGAATGAATCAAGATGAGCTATATAATATTATTCATTCTAAAGACCAAATGCATAGAATTAGAGGAGCTAAAACATTACATGTTAAATTGAAGATGGCTAAAAGTGAAATAATGAAATTGATGGCCAAAACTAGAATAGGATTAATAGGGCTTACTACAGGTATAAACTATTCAGTATTGCATGATGCAGGTGTTAAAGATGAAGATATTGTAAAAGCTAATAGAAGCGAAATTGCTGCAAAAATAGTTGTTTCATATAGAGCTCTACATTCTCAAGAAAACATTGATGCTGCTGTAGGAGCATCTGGAACAAGTTATGAAAAACTAAGACGCATAGGACTTACAGATTATATTCTTAATGAATTAGGACAATATCATTGCAAACCAGAAACAATAAAAGCACTTTTAGAATATAAGCTAGATGGTCAAAAGAATCTAGCAAAACGTGATAGAATTTTAAGGCAACTAGATTTAGATATAGCAAGAGGATCAAAGAAAACAGGAAAAACAAGGAATAATATCGAAACCGATGAAAGAGAAGAAGGAAGATAATAAAGAAACTAAACAAAAGAAAAAAATAATGACTCCACAAAAATATTATGTAATTACTATAATTTTTTTAGGAATAATAGTTTTTTTAGGCATTTATTCAAATATAGCTAATTGGTCTGGACAAAAGGGAGCTACTTTAGAGGTGATTCATAGCTATGATGAAAATGTAGTAGTTGAGTCAAATGAAAAAGTAATAGGAAAACCAAATGGCTTTAATAATACTTTTGTTGTAGATATATTTAATAATCAAATATGGGTAAATAATATATTACTTTTTGTTACTTTATTTGGATGTTTTATAGTGTTACCGATTATATCTTTCTACATGGGAAGAAAAATGGCAAAGAGTAAAGTTGGAATACAAGCAACATATTTGATAATAACATCTTTAATAGATTTAGTGTTTTATTTTTGGTTACCAATATCATTTTTAATGATATTTATAAATTATGTAAGTTACAAAAGAGGTCTAAATAGTATAGTGAGAAAAAAGGAGAAAAAAAGTGAATTCAGTGCTAAAAAGTAAAGAATTAAGTGAGATGGTATATTCAATTTTATACAAAGCTGAATCAGAACCTCTTGAACAAAAGGATCTTGATAAAATAAGATCTTTAAGCATACAAAGAACAGGAATCTCTGGAAAACAAACTGACATAGATGCCAAAGAGATTGGAAGATTTACTAACCTTGAACATTTAATAATTAATGGTTTTGAGATAGATGATGAATTGTTAGAAATAATTAATAGATTAGAAAAGTTAAGAACGATACAATTATCTAGAAGTAATATCAAAACTCAAAATACATTTAGTTCATTATTAGAATATGAGATTTTTGATAGATGTGAAGGATTAGGCCCAATTGTTGGTAATAGTAAAAAAATCAAAATTATTGGCCAAAATAAATCTACCTTAGATTTAAATACTTTAGGCGATTTGAGCCAAGTTGAAGAGCTTGATTTAAATGATTTGTCTGTTATAAATATTTCTAGAGTACAACAATTGCCTAATATAAATACTTTAGATTTATGTGGAAGCAATATAGATGATAGTAGCTCAATCGCAAGATTACCAATAAAAACAAGATTAGATGATGAATATTTGATTATCTAAAATTTTTGTATTAAAATATAAATGAACAAATTATTGGAGGAACCAATGAAATTCATAGGCAAAAAAGTAGAACAAAAAGATAATGCTAGAGGAAGAGAAGCTAAACCTGAATACGAAGTAGTAATTTCACCTGATGGAAAGCAGGTGGAGTTTATTGATAATGTATATGACCCAGATGCTCCTTCAGGAGCACCAAATGTTACAAGAATAGTATTTGGTAAACCTTTTGCAGTAAATGGTAAAATAATAGCAACTGATGGACAAAA
>DGSM01000006.1 GCA_002393975.1 Clostridiales bacterium UBA4362 | reverse complement strand
TTATTTTGAGAAGTTCCAACATCTTCAGCATCACGCATAGCTCTTAATTCTTGGGCATATTGAACTCTTCTACGAGTTAATTCTTCAATTCTTCTATTAATCTCAGTTATAGTCTGGTCTTCAACTGTTTCTGTTTCTTCATCATCCATAACAACAGCTCTAGTACGTTTACCAGATCTTCTTATGTTATTAATTTCTATATCAATTTGATCGATTTCTGTATCTATGATACGAAGTTCTTCTTCAACTTGTCTTCCTTCTTCGGTTTCGTCAATGACATATGTTTTTTGTCCTTCTGTTTCAATAACTCCATTGATACGAGAAAGTAACTCATGTAAAACATGGTCCATATTAGGATCTGCCCTAGTATCTAGTTCTACATCTGGGTTATCAGCTGCTACTATTTCAGCAATTTGCTCCATTGCTCTTCTTGCAGCTTGAATATCTTTTCTTGCAACAATATCGTTAATTTGAGAAATTACTCCTTCAAAATCATTAAGCAATCTCTCCATTGTGATATCCATATCCATATTAAAACTTATCTCCTTCTACTACTATTTATTATCCTCTAGGTTAACCATTTCTTGTAACTTAAATTTAATCTTATCAACCATAAATAAATATCCCATTAATTCCTCATTGCTAGAGCGTGCAATAAAATTAGGGTCATTTAAAATCATTGTGATTTCTTTAAGTTGTCTTCCTAGTTCTTCTTGGGTATTATCCATAATTTCCCTCCTATGTTTTGCGATTATTTCTCTATATACGATCATTCTATTCTAGTTTAACACACCTTACATAATCTACCACTTTAGTCTACTTAATTGTAATAGTAATTTAACTTAGTAGTAATATAGTAAACTAGTTATTGCATAAAAAAAGAGAACAATCATATATACGCATGCATATATTTGTTCCCACGAAATCTATTGTCAAGTCTTGTAAAATATGCATGTACATATTTTGCAAGTCTCGCTATTTAATGCAAAGCCAGGTAAACGAGATGTTGACTTTGCCATATTTTTAAATACAAGCTACTCCCTTGCTCGATTTTATTATACCATTATGTTAACTAATTGTCAACACTTGTTTTAAAATTCTTTATTTTTTCTAAAGATCTTTCACTTAATTGGGTATATTTAAGTTTTTTGTCTTTTATTTTTTTATCTAGTTCTTTTAATATTCCAAAATTAGCATTCATTGGTTGAAACTTCTCATTAGGTGTAGAAATATAATTTGCTAAACATCCAATCATAGTTTCATCATCAAAAGCTATTTTTTCTTTGTCTTCAATCTGCCTTATTGCATTTAAGCTTGCAACCATACCAGAAGAAATGGATTCCACATATCCTTCTACTCCTGTGATTTGTCCAGCAAAAAATACATTAGGCTTTTCTTTCATATTATAAGTATTATTTAATAGCTTAGTTGAATTAATAAATGTATTTCTATGCATTACACCATATTTTACATAGTTTGCATTTTGAAGACCAGGTATCAAACTAAAAACTCTTTTTTGCTCTCCAAATTTAAGATTAGTTTGAAAGCCTACCATATTATATAAATCCGCTTCTTTATTATCTTGTCTTAGTTGAACTACAGCATATGGTCTTTTTCCTGTTCTTGGATCATCAAATCCCATTGGTTTAAGAGGCCCAAATCTTAAAGTGTCTATTCCTCTTCCAGCCATAATTTCAACAGGCATACATCCTTCAAAAATTTCTTTCTTTTCAAAATCATGAAGCATTACTACTTCAGCATTTATTAATTCATTAACAAAGCTTTCATACTCTTGCTTTTTCATAGGAAGATTAATATAGCT
Source organism: Clostridiales bacterium UBA4362 (assembly GCA_002393975.1). Classification (GTDB taxonomy): domain Bacteria; phylum Bacillota; class Clostridia; order TANB77; family CAG-508; genus CAG-793. The sequence continues at coordinate 10,836 of DGSM01000006.1, read as the reverse complement.
TTTCTCTTGAGTTTTAAGTCTTTCTTTCCATTCTTCTATAGACTCTTCTTTTTTCTTTTCTTCATCATATCTATTTCCATAGAAAGCAATATCAAAATCAATACTATCTTTTTCTATAATAGGACTTGCAGCATCAAAGAAGTATAAAGAATCATCTCCAGTTAAGTGCTTAATTCCTATTGAAAGAGAATCAGAAGTAAGTGGCCCAGTTGCTATAATAACTATATTATCTTCTATTAGGTCTTCAAAGAAGATTTTATCATTATCATCTTCTTTTTTATTACTTCCTTTTGCTTTTATTGAATCATCATATTTACTTACAACTTCTTTTTTTATTACTTCAATATTTTCATTTGATTCAATAAGTCTTGTTACTTCTTTAGCAAATTCATCTCTGTCTACAGCTAAAGCTTGACCAGCTGGAACTTGTACTTTATCAGCTGTTTTGATCAAAAAACTATCTAGAATCCTTAATTCTTCCTTTAGCAATCCGCAAGCATTTGTTAACAAATTAGATTTAAAAGAATTGCTACAAACAATTTCAGCAAAATTGCTATTTGAATGAGCCGGTGAAAATTTCACTGGCTTCATTTCATATAATTTAACTTTGATATTTTGTTTAGCTATTTGTAAAGCGGCTTCGCTACCTGCTAAGCCGCCTCCTATTACAACAATATAATCTTTGTTCATTTTTCTCTTTTCACTATTTTAAATTATTACTTATTTATATCTTTCTATTCGAACAAATCCATAATCTCATCTTTAGAAAGCTTTGAAATAAATGTTTCTTTAGTAGAAAGCATATTATTTGCAAGTCTTGCTTTTCTTTCTTGTAGATTATAAATCTTCTCTTCAATAGAATTTTTAGTAATCAATTTATAAACTTGAACATTTCTCTTTTGGCCAATTCTGTATGTTCTGTCTGTTGCTTGATTTTCAGCTGATAAATTCCACCATGGATCATAATGAATTACCATATCAGCACCTATTAAGTTAAGTCCTGTACCTCCCGCTTTAAGAGATATCAAGAATACTTTAACAGAATCATCATTATTAAATCTATTAACCAAATTCATTCTTTGGTTTACTTTAGTTTGGCCAGTAAGTTTTAAGTATGAAATTCCAAGTCTATCTAATTCTTTTTCAATATACCAAAACATTGATGAATAGCCTGAGAATAATAGTATTTTGTGTCCACCTTGTACAGCATCATTTATTATTTCAACACATTGGTTAAGTTTGCTGCTTTCGCCTTTGTAATTATCAATAAACAATCCTGGATGGCAACATATTTGTCTTAATCTCATAAGCAATGCTAATATCTTAATTTGACTATTTGCAATACCATTAATTTCAATTTCTTCTTTAACTTCTTTTTTAGCAACTTTTAAGTATGATAGATACAACTTTAATTGTTCTTCATTCATTTCGTTATTTAATACAGAAATTGTCTTATCTGGAAGTTCTGTTAAAACCTTTTCCTTAATACGTCTTAAGATAAATGGTTCTATCATATTTTTAAGTTTTGCCATTGCTTCTTCATCATTATCTTTAGCAATTGGTGATTCGTAATTAATCTTAAATTTATTATATGAGAATAAATATCCTGGCATTATAAAATCAAATATTGACCATAATTCTGCTAATGAGTTCTCTATTGGTGTTCCAGTTAAAGCATATTTAGTATCTGCATCTATTTCTTTAATCGCTTTAGCATTTTGAGTATTATTATTTTTTATGTATTGAGCTTCATCTGCAACAATATATCTAAATTTATAATTAACCTTTTTATAAAGATCAATATCTCTTTTTAACAAATCATAAGAAGTAATTACTAAATCATAATTCTTTATAGAATTAATTAATTTTTCTCTATTCTCAACATTTCCTGAAATCGATAAAGTCTTAAGTGTTGGTGTAAATTTATCAGATTCTTCTTTCCAATTTAAAATCAAAGAACTTGGACATACTACTATAGTAGGTCTTCTCTTAGTTTTTGGTGTCTCTTGTACATATGAAAGAATTACTGCTAATATTTGAACTGTTTTTCCAAGTCCCATATCATCTGCAAGTATTCCTCCTAAGCCATACATATCTATAGTTTTTAGCCAATCAAAACCAACTTCTTGGTACTCTCTCATATTAGCATTTAAGTCTTTTGGAAGAGTAAATTTATCTGAAATCTGTCTTGAATAAACATCATTTATTAAATCTTTATATTTTTCTTCTTGTTTAACAACTATATCTGTTTTCTCTAATATTTTATCTAAATATAAACTTCTGTAAATTGGAAGTTTTATATTTCCAGATACTAAATTCTTAAAGTCAACATTAGCGCCTTCTGATAATTTTTGAAGAACCTCCAAAGTATCATTTTTAGTTAAATCAATGAAGTCACCATTTTTTAATCTATGGAATTTTCTCTTCATCTTGTATTTCTTCATTATCTCAGTGATTTCATCAGCGTTAAAATCTATTCCTGATAAATCAATAGATAATAAATTATTCTCAATCTTAATTCCAATCGAACTAACTTTAGGAGATGTAATTTGTTTTTGTCTAAAATCATCAGTTGCTAAAATCTCAAATCTAGAAATAAATTCTTCTATTTCTCCTTTTAAGAATTCATATATTTTTTCATCATCTACAAGCATTAATCTATTGTTTTTAGTATCTAACACAAATCCACATTTAGAGAATAAATCTAACGCTTTTGACTCTTCAATAGCATTTCTAGGAATCTTGTCATCTACTTTTTCAAATGGTGAAAATTCATAGTTATCATATTCAAATTTTACATCAGCAGTAATAATTCCGCTCTTAGTATAATCTAAATATACCTTTACTTTTAATTCTTTTGGTTTATATGTTTCTAGCTCATCTTGATCTACTTTATCTAGTGAAAAACTATCTTGCAAATTAGGAAGCATTAAAGAATAAAATGACGCAAATTCTGTCTTTCTAAAGATTATTTCATTAGTCATATTTATTCTAAATGCATCTAATAATGTAAGTGTTGTCTTTTTAAATTTTTCTGAACATCTATATAAGTTTTTACCTCTTAAGAAGTATATGAAATCTTTTCCTTCAATAGTTGTATATTCATATACATCTTCATTTGTTGAAATAGCATATTCATAATCTGATTTACTAATTAAGTCAAATTTTAGACTTGGCTCTTTATCCACAAAATTAACATTTATAGCTTCGCCATCAATTTCACATTCAACTGTTTTTCCTGAAAGAGTTTCAAATAATTCATCCATAGCTGAATGTGATAATACTATATAACTATTATTAAGCATGTTTTGATAATATCTATTTGCACTCTCATTTGCATATTTTATTATCTCAGCATACTTGATTAGAAAATCTAATAATTTATGATCTTCTTCCTCAAAAGCCTCTTTAACATGTGTTAATTCTAACTTTAATCCATATTTAGCCTTTTCACCTTGTTGCATTTTATCGTAGAATTCAATCAAATTACGTATCTTATAAAATTGTTTGTTTCCAATTTCAAATTCAGCTTTTAAATCCTTTGAACTAGAATTACAAAACAATTTACATTTTAAGTGTACCTTCTCTTTGGCCTTAATAATGATTTTCTTATCTTTTTTGTCTTCTTCTTCATAAAAAGAATTAATTAATTGTCTATATATTCTATACGCTTCTGTATTTGCTACAACTATTTCCTCTTTTTTAGAAGAATCTCCAGAAAATAGCTTTGAATATTTAGCATTATCATTAAAAGCTATAGCGGTTTGCATTATATGTCTACAAGTACCATATGTTGATTCATATTCAGCACAAGTACAAGTAACATCTTCCACTTCGCCATTCTTAGCAAAAATAAAAGTACTATATTCAGGTCCTTCATCATCATATTTTACAGTTGCTTCAACAGTAAAGTTGTTTTCATCAGTATAGTGAACCTTATTAATGCTGACTCTAAAATCACTATCTTTGCTGGTGTCATTTTTTGAATTAACTTCGGAAGAAATCTTTAATTCTTCCATTATATCTTTATTAATTAACACTTAAAAATGTCCCCCACATATTCTTTCAAACTAGTTTCCTATTATATTATAAAATCTAAAATATTGCAAGTAATTTAGGCCAATAAAAAAAGACACCTTTTGCTTAATTTGGTGCCTTTTTATACCTCTCTACATTTTAAACATAGTCTTTGTTTTCCATGATTTGTACAGGTTAATAATGTAAGTTCTCTTTTTCCATTAGTTAGCTGAGATGTACAACTAACATCTGTTGGTTCAATTACATATATATCATATATTTTGTATGTTACTGTAGTATATGTTTTTACATCTGTAAGCTTTACTTCATCTCCTTTTTGAGCATTTTTAAGCTTTCCAAACATCTTTCCAGAAGTGTAGTTATGTCCAACTATACAATAGTTTCCTACTTCATTTGGAGCAGGTCCCCAATACTTATTTAGAGATACTGTAAGTAAATATGTTGATGTTTTATCCAAAACAGGATAATTAATATTTAATCTAGGATAACTAAATATTGCTTCAGATGTATAATTCTTTCCTGATTTTGTTTTTACTGTTCCAGAATGTCTAGTTGAAGAAGATCCATTTCCTGTTGGATTTGATGAAGATGAGCCATCATCTTCAACGTCATATTCTAATTCTTCAGCATTAATTTCTTGTGTTTCACCACTACTTAAGTCAATCATTAAGGTTGCATCTGGAATTATAGTACTATCTTGAGTTTGACTTAATTGAGTTAATATTTCTTGTGATATAGCTTCTTGGTCATCTCTTCTCTTTTCAGCAAAAACATAATAAGTAAGAAGGATTATCAATGTAATAACGCTTAAAGTAAATGTTATCTTGTAAAATTTTTGTTTACGTCTAATTTCTTTAGTAACATATACTCTTGATGCAGCAAGTATTTGATTCATAAATCCTCCTTTCCTTAATTTTCGCAATTTACAGCTTATATTTTAACACATATTTACAATTTTTGCAAATTCCTCAATTGATAAATCTTCACCTCTAACTCCACTATCTATGCCGAGTTTATTTAAAATGTTAACTAATTTATCCTTTGGAATAGAATTTGTTATCGAATTTGTAATAGTTTTTCTTCTTTTTGTAAAATTCTCTTTAATTACTCTAAAGAACAATTCTTCATTATTTACTTTAACCCTTGGAGCATCTAATCTATGTAAATGAACTACCTCAGACTCTACTTCAGGATTTGGAATGAAAGATTCTTTTGGTACTTTAGTAAGAATTTCAGAGTTTGCATAGTAGTAAACAAAATATGTGATAGCTCCCGCTTCTTTTTCTCCTGGAACAGCACAAATTCTATCTGCGACTTCCTTTTGAATAAGAATAGTTATATCTTTAATATCTTTTTTTAATAATTCAGTTACAATTGAAGTAGTAATATAGTATGGAAGATTTGCAACTACTTTAAAGCTATCTCCATATTGTTTTACATATTCTGATAAATCTACTTTTAAAATATCATTTTGAATAAGTTCGAAGTTTTTATACAAAAAGAATCTTTCTTTTAAAATTTCACACATTTTAGAATCTAACTCAACGCAAATTACTTTCTTTGCTTTTTCTAAAAGTAATTTAGTTAGATTCCCAATGCCAGGACCAATTTCTAATACCACATCATTTGATTCAACATTTGAACTAATGACATCTAATGCTTCTTCTGATATTAGAAAATTTTGTCCTAGATTTTTATTTGGTCTTATATCATTTTTCTCTAGTATGTACTTTGTTTCTTGATATAAATTCATAATTCCTCTTTAATTAATTCTCATATTCACTAGTCTTAGCTTGAAGGGTTACACTTACTATAGAACCTTCTTCTATTTCTGTACTTGCAGTTGGATTTTGAGCAATAACAATTCCACTACCACTATATGAAATATTTAAATTCTTTGAATTTAACATGTTTTTAGCTTGCTCATAAGTTACACCTTTAAGGTTAGGTACAGTTGTTTTAGCTTTCTCACTATGCTCGCTAGTATATAATTTAACAACTCCTCCCTTCATAAGTTGTGCTCCTCCTACTGGGTTTTGAACACTTACTATTTCAGAGCCTTGTCCTGCACTGCTTACTTTTAGTCCTAATCCTTCTATAGTCTTAGTAGCTTCACTAACAGTTTTTCCTTTTAAGTTTGGAACTGTAATTTTGCTAACTTGTTTTGTGGTTTTTGTATCAGATGGTATTTCCATATATGGTAATACTTCTGAAAGTATTTGACTTACAGCTGGAGCCGCAATTCTTCCACCATATATTGATCCACTAGTAGGACCATATAGAGTTAAAAGACAAACAAGTTTAGTATCTTCAACAGGTGCTATCGCCACAAATGATGCAACATATCCTTCTGATTCATGTCCTGCTCTAGGCTCTGATGTACCAGTTTTTCCACCTATTTCATAGCCTTGAACTTTAGCATATCTACCACCACCAACTTCAACAACATCTTTCATCATATTTTTAACTTTGTTTGCTGTATCAGCAGATATTACTTGTCTTGTTTCTGTAGTTTCAATAGTAGTTATTGTTCCTGTAGTTGGATTTTCTATTCTATCAACAACATGTGGTGTAACTAATACTCCATCATTTACTATAGCAGAAACAGCTCTTACTAATTGCAATGGAGTAATTGTAAATCTTTGTCCAAATGACATAGTTGCAAGCTCTGTTGGTCCAACTTTATCTTCAGGCCAGAAATAACTAGTACCTTCACTAGGTAAATCAACTCCAGTGTTTTCAAATAAACCAAATGCTTCAAGATAATCATAAAATGTTCCAACACCTATTCTTTTACCCAATTGCATAAATGCAGGGTTACAAGAATTTTCTAATGCTTTTCTTAAACTTTGTGAGCCATGTCCTCCTCTTGCACTACAACGTATTATTTCATTATCAAAAGTCATATATCCACCACAAGAGAAATCTCCTGGTGTATCTGTTTCTACTAGATTTTCTTCTAATCCTATAGAGGTGGTTATTGTTTTAAAAGTTGATCCTGGTTCATAAGTATCAAGTACTGCTCTATTTCTCCACATTCCATATAATCTATTTGTTTGCTCTTGTGATGATAATGAATCCCAATCTTTAGAAATATTACTATTTGGAGTATATGGTTGATTTAAGTTGTAGTCAGGATATGTAGCCATAGCTTTTATAGCTCCTGTTTCAGGATCCATTATTATACAAGTTCCACCATTTTTTGTGTTATTTTCAATACATGCTTGTTTCAAATATTTTTCTACAATTGATTGTATATTTGAATCTATTGTTAAATAAATATTGCTTCCATCTTCTGGTGCTATATATTCCTCATCTGAATCAGGAATAACAGTTTTTAATGATGATATTGATGTTGTAAGTTTTCCAGAAGTACCACTTAAAACACTATCATAGCTAAGTTCTATTCCATCAGAGCCTGATCCGCTTGATCCGCAAAAGCCTAAAACATTTGAAGCAAGATTATCAAATGGATAATATCTTTTTGTATCTTTATCAATATTTATTCCATTAGTAACCTCATTTTCTTTTAACCATGCTTGGAATTCATCTACTTTGTCTTGTTCAACTTTTGAAACTAAAGTTTCATATTGACTATTGCTTGTAAGTTTTTTATATATAGTCTCTTCTTCAACTCCAAAAATCTCAGCAATTTTCTTTGCCATATTTTCTTTCAAAGCTTTAGTTTTTTCTTGATTAATATCACTTCCACTATATATTGCAACATATTTTGGATTACAGCTAATTGTATCAACATCAGCACTTAGTGCTAAAGCTTTATTATTAGCATCATATATATTTCCCCTTTTAGCAGAAATAATTCTACTACTTGTAGATTGTCTAGCTGTTATTTCTTTGTATTCTGGTCCTTTTACAAATTGTATGAAACCTATTCTAAAAACTAGACATGTTAATAGAATTAAAATAATTGATAGCACTATTAATAATCTACCACGTGAAATAATATTATTTTTTATTTTTTTAACTTTTACCTTGGTATCCTTCTCTTTCATAAAATTATTCCTTATTTTATCATAGAAATATTTTATATTAGCACATATAAAAAATCAAGGGAACACACATAAATGTTACTCCCTTGACTTATTATTTATTATAAATATTTTAATTATTCTTCACCGTTAAAGATTCTATCAAATTCTTCTCCAGAAATCTTTTCTTTTTCAATTAATACTGCTGCTATTTTGTCTAATTTATCTCTATTTTGATTTAATATTTCTTTTGCGGTAGCATATGCTCTATCAATTATCTTCTTAACTTCTTCATCGATAATTGCTGCTGTTTCTTCAGAATAATTCTTTTCTCTTCCGAAGTCTCTTCCTAAGAAAACTTCTTCATTTTCAGCTCCTAACATGATGGTTCCTACTCTATCGCTCATACCATATTTAGTAACCATACTATTTGCAATCTTAGTAGCTCTTTCAATATCATTAGAAGCTCCTGTAGAAACATCTCCAAGAACAACATCTTCAGATGCTCTACCTCCTAATAGAGAAACTATATTTTCTAACATTTCTTGTTTAGAAACAAATGATTTATCTTCACTTGGTTGATACATTGTATATCCACCAGCTGTTCCTCTTGGAATAATAGATATTTCATGAACATCATCTTGAGTTGGAAGATATTTAGAAGTTAAAGCATGTCCTGCTTCATGATAAGCAACTAAAGTCTTTTCTTTATCATTTCTAACTCTTGTCTTCTTCTCAGGTCCCATAGTTATCTTAATCATAGCATCTTCTATTTCTTTTTCGCCAATCTCTGTTAGATTACGTCTTGCAGCAAGTAGAGCAGCTTCATTTAGTAAGTTCTCTAAATCAGCTCCTACCATACCAGAGGTATTTTTAGCTATTATTTTAAGATCAACATCTGCTCCAAATTTCTTATTCTTGCCATGAACAGTAAGAATTTGCTCTCTAGCTTTAACATCTGGAGCTGGAACAACAATTTGTCTATCAAATCTTCCTGGTCTAAGTAAAGCTCTATCAAGTATATCTGGTCTGTTTGTAGCTGCTAATACTATAACACCTTCATTTGCATTAAATCCATCCATTTCAACTAGTAATTGGTTTAAGGTTTGCTCTCTTTCATCATGTCCTCCACCAATTCCAGCACCTCTTTGACGTCCAACGGCATCAATTTCGTCTATGAATATGATACATGGAGCATTCTTTTTAGCTTCTTCGAATAAGTCTCTAACTCTTGATGCACCAACACCAACAAACATTTCAACGAAATCAGAACCTGAAATGAAGAAGAATGGTACTCCAGCTTCACCTGCAACAGCCTTTGCTAATAATGTTTTACCAGTACCAGGTTGTCCAACAAGTAAAACTCCTTTAGGAATTCTTGCACCCATTACAGTATATTTCTTAGGATCTTTTAAGAATTCTACAACTTCTTCAAGTTCTTCTTTTTCTTCATCTATTCCTGCTACATTTGAGAAATTAACTTTAGATTTATCATCTTTATTAATCATTTTAGCACGAGACTTGCCAAATGGCATTGCTCCACTTCCACCATTTTTGCTTGATGATACTGCTCCCATTGTAGAGAACATCATTAAAAGCATAAATATTGCAATTAATCCCATAATAGGTAAAGATAAATCTACTAAAACATCCCAAAAGCCTTCATTTTCTCTTGAAACTGATATAAAAGTATCATCAGATGCTTTCATATTAGCATTTAAATTTTCCATTAAGTTTTCAACATCTGGAATATTAACTGTTTTTACTAAACTATCTTGTCCAAATAATCCTTTTGATTCAGAATTATTATCTTCTTTCTTAAGTTTTACTTTAGCACTAGTTCCATAATAATCTATTGTAATTGATTCAACATTATTGTTTTGAACAGCCTTTAATAAATCAGAATATGAAAATTGTCCTTGATTTTGATTTACTACAGATTGAACAACAAAAAATACAACAATCAATAGAATTAGTACTACCATGAACGATCTATGTCCACTTTTTTTCATATGTATCCTCCAGTCTTTTTCTTACATTAATCACTACTTAAAATATCATAACAAATTTTTTTATTCAATACCTTAAATCTATTTTTCACATAAAGAAAGCTCTAAATTTCCTTTCTTTATTGATGCTTTAATTTTTTTATTTATTTGAATTTCTTTATTTCCAACTTTTCTTTTTGCCATTTTTAAAACATCTTCAACATTAACTTTACTAACATTTTTCTTGTCTCCTGTTAAAACTTCAACAGCTTTTAGAATAAATTTACTTTTATAAACATCAGCTAATCCTTCGAAATCTTCCAAAGTAAATATGATTTTATTTTTTTCTATAATTGCAGTTTTTGAAAAGATTATCTCGCCAACTTCATCCAAGAATTTATTTTCTTCATATATAATCTCTGAAGTTCTTACCAAAGTATCTACTATATTAGGATTAATTTCTGATAGTTTAGGCAAAATATCATTTCTAATTTTATTTCTTCTATAAATATTTTGACTATTGGTACTATCAATTCTAGGATCAAGTTTTTCCTTATCACAAAAAGCTAAAATATCTGCCTTTTCACAATTAATTAAAGGTCTAATAATTCCACGTTTTTCATCTATAGGTCTAATTCCTTCTAGTCCTTTACTTCCTGTTCCTCTGATTAGATTAAGAAGAATTGTTTCTGCATTATCATTTTTATTATGTGCAATAGCAATTTTATTTGCATTTTCTTTTTCTTTGATTTCTTCAAAGAACTCATATCTAATTCTTCGTCCTGCATCTTCTACGGATAATTTGTTTTCTTTAGCAAAAT
>DGSM01000132.1:9220-11058 GCA_002393975.1 Clostridiales bacterium UBA4362 | reverse complement strand
CAAATTTCTCTAATAGAAAATATACAAAGAGAAAATTTAAATGCAGTTGAGAAGGCATATGGAATTCGAGCTTTAATGGATGAGTATAATTTAACACAAGAAGAAATTGCAAAACAACTTGGTAAAAGTAGAAGTGCAATTGCAAATTCTGTAAGAATTTTAAATTTATGTCCAGAGGTTTTAGATTTGGCAAAACAAGGAAAACTAACAGAAGGTCATTGTAAGGCTTTGCTTGCAATTCAAGATCCAGAAGAACAGATAAAAACAGCATTAAGAATAGTGGAGAATGGAGATACAGTTCGTGTAGTAGAGAAAAAGGCACAGCACAAAAAGAATAATTCTAAAGTAGCCAGAAAGTATGACTATGTATATAAAGATATTGAAGATACATTCCAAGGTTTCTTTGGAACAAAAGTTAAAGTAGATGCAGGAAAAAGAAGTGGAAAAATCATAATCAATTATACCAATAATGAGGATTTGGAAAGAATATTAGGATTAATAAAAAATGGAAAAATATGAGAACAATATAATATTGTAAATGATGCTTAATTATGAATTTAATATAATGAAGTTATATTAAAATATGAGGGGGTTAATAAATATGTTAAATCAAGAAACAATTAAAAAAATCCAAGAGTTTTATTCAAATGCAATGAAATATCTTGGAAAGGAAATATGCTTACCAAGTAAACAGGAATTTCAAATACGAGAATTAGTTAAAAACAAAAATGATGAAGCATCACAACAAAGAATTTTTTATATTCAATATGGTTGGCCTTCATCAGGAAGTGTTTTTTTAAAAGTTATAATATCTAAGGAAGAAGGAGAAACAAAGGCATATATAGATGAAATTACTATTAATACTCAACCACCTGAAAAACAGATAATAACAAGTAATAATGTTTTACCAATACAAGATCCAAACTTACCAGAAATAGGAATTCAAATAGGAGGAATAATAAATACTGGAACTCAAGAGTATTCTGGAGAACAAATCGAAGAAAATCCTAATGCGATGTGGTTTTTAAATATGGCTAAAAATGACTTGAAAGCAGCTGAAGTGATAGGACCTTGTTATATAGATTCACATAAAGATGATGATGAGATTTGGTGGTGTAACTCTGCAAGTGAACGCCCTGATATAGATTCTGATTATCCAAGGTAATTTTAAGGGTGATAAAGAATTCATTAAAAATATTTACAAAAAGACAGTTTATATTATGTTGTCTATGCCCACTTGCTTAGTGGCAGTAAGGGGGCAAATTCAATGTTACTCAAAATAATCGTTAAGATTATTGCTATTTTGATTGATATAATACTTCTAGTAATAGAAATTATAGAAGATTAAAAATAGCAAAAACCCCGTAATGCGACTTACGGGGTTCTTTTCAATGTTACTCAATTTGTTTGCTTAAGCTATTATTATAATAGCATATATTTTATTATATGTCAAATTTTTTTAAAAATTCATTAAAAACATATTGACAAACTATTACTTAATATGTTAAGATATCTAATGTTGCTGATGAAAATCACAATATATGGAGAGGTGGTCGAGTTGGTTTATGGCACCAGTCTTGAAAATTGGCGTGCGTGTGAGCGTACCGTGGGTTCGAATCCCACCCTCTCCGCCAAAACATAAAACGTAGAAAAATTGCCACAAACAATATTCTACGTATTTTTATACTCTAAAAGCTTTAGAATTAAGATTGTAAACAAGAAGTAGAGAAAAAAATATAGTTTTGGTTATTTATAAAAAATGTAGGTGTACCCAAGTGGTGAAGGGGGCAGTTTGCTAAACTGCTAGGTCGTATCAATCGGCGCGGAGGTTCGAACCC
>DGSM01000132.1:6042-9165 GCA_002393975.1 Clostridiales bacterium UBA4362 | reverse complement strand
CCTCTCACCTACGCCAAAAAATCATTAAACCTATAATACACAAGTTAAAATTTGAAATAAAGTTTTTATCCGGTGTATTATAGGTTTTTATTTGTATCAGAACAAAAAATAGGATTAATTCAAAACTATCAACAACAAAGTACATATTTCTTACGTATTATTGTTGGAATGATAAAAAACTAAAAAAACACAACAATTAACATAATATGTGTTAACTCTTGCAAATACTTGAATTATGTGGTATAATATAATTGAGGTTTTATGTGGAGGTATTTTTTTATGAGTGATAAAAATAGAAAAAAACCATTTATATTTAGGTCTTTGGCAGCATTAATGACAGCAGCTTTGCTAGTAGGATGTACTCCTGGTGAAAAAGGACTGGGATATGCTGAAGATGCTAAAAAACAAAGTGAAAAAAACAAAGAGGGTAATGATGAAACATTGCAAGAATTAGTAGATAAAGCCCAAGCGAACCTCGAAAAAGCTAAGGAACTTGAGACCAAAGAAGGTTCAACGATAGATACTACAATTGCAAGATATTCAACAAATATAACAAAATATTATCAAGCTTACAATCAATTTCTGGAGAATTATAATACTGTTAGTATTGGTGTTCAAACCAATGATAATGATACAGGTAAAATTATGTATGCACTACATAATTTGATATATGATACTATTAATGTAACTATCGAATGTGGAGAAGTTATTAAGCATCCGATTTATATGAGTGTAGATTGTTCTAAAAAAGATAAAAAAAAGGTAGAACAATATACCACTTTATATAATGATGTTTCAACTACTGCTTCACAAGTAAAATCAATGCAGGAGAAAGCTTTTGAATTGGCTGCAAAGAATTATTTTTATATTTCATCAGAGGAATTATATAATTATGCATTGACACTTGAAATTCCTACACAACAAAGTGAAACTAAACAAGATAAAACTGATGGAGGTATTGTTGAAACATACATTGAAAAAGGGACAACGCTTTTTAGAAATGGATTATGTATAGTAGGAGATGTTATTAAAGGTGCAGGATATAAAGCAGGAGATGTTATTAAAGGTGCAGGATATAAAGCAGTACAAAAAACAGGAGCCGATAATGATAAAGAGATGGAATATGCAGAAAAAGGACTAAATAGACTAAAATATAAAAAAGATAGAGAGCATTAAACAACCTAAAATCATATTATATGAATAACCTATGCTGTATTTAACAAAAAAAGGGGTGATATTATGAAAAAAACAATGGATGAGGCTTATGGAGAAGAGTTATGGAGAGGTGTAGAATATTATCCTATAAAAAAATTTCCATTCTCGATGCTTCCAATTCCCAAGAAGATACCTTTTTCTAAAAAACTTGTTTGGGGAACCCAAATTATTATTTGTACAAATGGAATAGTGCAATATGGAGGAAAAAATGGCAAGAATCATTTTACACCTTGGAGAGATTTTAAGGATTTAGATGGTATATCTGGTCGGATTCACAATAGGTGGCTTAAATTCACGTGCATATTTAACAGCAACTTCAAAACCAAATACATATACTGCTGAAAATAAAGAAACCTATGAAAATATATCACATAAAACATTTTCAATGATGCATTCTGCTATAAGAGTAGCTAAATGGTTTGATGAAACAAAAGAATATGATCAAAGAACAATTGCACTAAAAATTTGGGCAAAAACAGGATTTTCAGCTGGAGAAAAAGCATGGTACCAAAAAGAAGTTGCAAAAGAAGTGTTATCAGGGTTTTATGAATTTCAACATAACGATAGAAGATATCTTAAACATGCCATAGAAATGATAGAAAGAGGGAATTTAACATATAAACAAGTATTTGGAGACAAAACTCAAGAAGATATATTTAAATTGGTTCAAGATCATTATAATCAACAGAGCCAGAGTTGGCAAGGTGGGGCAGGAACGCAACCTAGCGCACATCAACAATATACACAATCATTTAGCACACCTACACCAACGCTTACAAGAAAAGAAGATCCAACAGGATGTCCAGATTTAAAATATACACCATCAAGATATAGATGAGAAAAAATATGAATCATAACTTATATATAAATATAAAATAAACACAAATTTTAAGTATAAGAAATAGGAGGAAAAATTAATGGGGTTAATAGATGATGTGAAAAACAGTGAATTTATTATGGCAGGAATAAATAGAAAATTCTTAGAATTAAACAATGATAGTCTTTTACCATTAAATGTTGTAAATGATTATAATTTTCTTAAAGGTTTAAGTGCAGATGCAGAAACTAAATTTAAAGAGGCTGAGACAAAAAATCAGGATGCTAATGAAAAAGCACAAGAATATAAAGAGGAACTTGAAACAGCAGAAGATAACCTAGAGAAAGTTAAAGAAAAGATGGGCTTTTTTGGTAAATTGCTTCTTGTTGGACATCCAATTCTAAGTAAAATAGGAACTGGAATTCTAGGAGTGACTACAGTTGCTTTAGGTATAGGATCTTTTGGGGTATTACCAGGAATAGGAATTGGGGCAGCTGCAATAGGTGCAAAAATGCTTGGAACAGGCGCTTATTGTAACTTTTCGGCTATTGGTAAAGAATATAAGAGAATACAAAGAATGATAAAAATAAGTAAAGGAAAACATGCATTATATAACAGAATTAGTAAAACTACAGCTCATACTGTGGATTATACTATGGATGAAGTAAAAAGAAGAAATAAAGATTTTAATGAATTTAAAAAATCGGTAATAGAGCAATCAAAAAACTATAAAGATGAATTTAAACTTATAAGAGCATATGACAAATTAACTGATCAACAATTAGATAATATTAATAGAATATTTGGACAACCGGTAAGATATAGATTGCGTGATTACGTAAAAACTATCCGTGATTGTTGGTATTATAATCCAAACGGTATTAGTAAGCCATGTAATATTAATGGTATTACAGATATATTAGATTTAATAGCAAAAGGTAAGATAAATAAAATTGATCCAAATAACATGATTATTCCATTATTTATGAATAATTGTAGAATACCAATGCCTGGAATTACGCAAGCACCACCACAAACACAAGGAAACAACCAACCAGTAAATAATCAACCAGTAAATAACCAACCAGTAA
>DGSM01000132.1:0-5877 GCA_002393975.1 Clostridiales bacterium UBA4362 | reverse complement strand
CAACCAGTAAATAACCAACCAGTAAATAATCGACCAGTAAATAATCAACCAGTAAATAACCAACCAGGAAACAACCAACCAGGAAATACCCACCAACAACCAATACCAGGAGGCAACAATGGTGGACAAGTACAATCAGGAGTAAATAATCCTGTACATGGGCCTATAGGAATACCAGGAGAGCCATTAACTCCAGGTGATAATTCAGATCTTAGCAAGAATGGTTTTAAAGATAGTATGAAAGTAGATCCACCATATATAGATTTTATAACACCAGAAAGTAGAGGATTTAGAAGATCAGATTTTGACACCATGCTTAAAAAAAGTGAGATCGGTACAGATCAATTTTTGGCTGCTGTGGGATATATGTATAGTTACAATACAAAAGATCAAGATGATAAAATCAAGCTTACTCAAGCGTTACAAGCTACAGATCCTGAAAAAATGGAATATGAAAATGCTCGAAAATATGCTAAACTGGGAATTGGAAGACTATCAGAGGCAGTTTTTAATCCAAATAATGATGATCCTAATCTAGTATGGGTTGAGGATTATGCAAAAGCTCTAAGAATGGTGATTGACGCTAGGTTACAAGTTGATGCAAATAAACAAAATGATCAAGCCAAAAATATTTAAGTCATGTTTCATAATTAGATTTTATGATATGAAAAAAGTAAATTATTTTTAAAGTTAAAAAAGATATTGACAAAAAAAGACAAAATCCTTATAATAAAAATGATGTCTCTAAAAACTCAATAGAATGGAGATGATAAATATGATTAACAAGAGATTTTTTTTAAGACTATTTATAATAGTCTTTGCAATTAATATGTTATATTTTATATCATATTCATCTCTTGCGGCATCTTTAAAAGCAAATAGCAGTAGTTTGAATTTTGATGAAGGAAAGACTAAAACTATTAGAGTTACATATCTTGATCCAGGTCATATTACAGGAGAATTACCTGCACCTACTGTAATTAATGAACAAAAGAGTTATTATGAATCAGGTACTAATAAGACACATAACCGGAGCATATAGTTATAAAGTTGAGAAAAAGTATAGCGATGAAAATAATGTAATATGGGAATATACATTTGAAGGAACGAAGGAAGGAAAGGCTAGTATATATTTTAGTTTTAAAGGTCAAAAAACATCGAGTGTTTTGATAAATGTCACAAAAAATGGTAAATCGGTTAAAACAACAACTAGCCCCAATCTTACCGCTGAAGAGGCTGATGAAGAAGAAGGAATTCAAATTAACACAGATATCTTATCAGATGATTTTCTTCAAGATTTTAATCCTGAAAATCCAGGAGGAGATGATATATCACAGCCATTCATTGATGTTATAATTCTTGTTGTAAATAATGTTCTGGTAATATTACAAATTATTGGTGCTGTTGTATTTGTTCTATCTCTTGCAGTTGCTGGAGTTAATGGTATACTTGCAACCAATGAAGGGGTAGCAGAAGATTTAGGACTAGCAATTGGGGACAAGGAAACTGAGTACAGAGTAAGGACAGGTGTAGCACAACCATTGGATAAAGGTGCAGTTCAAAAAATTATAAGAAGATCTATAATTGGTTCGATATTTATGTTTACCAGCTCAACTATAGTAAGAATAGTATTCAATATAATTAGAAGTATTTAAAAGTAGGTGATATGATATGATAAAAAAAAGTTTACAAATTTTTACTTTTATGATACTTATCTTGCTATTTCTTTTTAACACAACTGTTTTTGCTGGCTCTGCAGATGGGAAAAATACTACTACTGATGTGAAAAATAATACACAAGCTAGCACTTCATGGGTATCTGATGCATTTTCTGCAACAAGAGATTTCTTTTCTGAAGGTGAGGTTACAGATAAAATAGGAGTATTTGAACCATGGATGGTAGTGTTTAGTGATATTGTTAGAGCAGTTAACAGGGTTCTTACGGTTTTACTAGCAGGATTATCTATAATATCTTTAACAATTGTTGGTATAAAATATCTTATGACTCCTTATGACTCGAAAAAAAAATCGGAAGCAAAAGAATCTTTGCACACCGTATTTCATGGTATGTTATATGGTTTTGGAGCATTTGCTATTTGGAGAATAGTTATGTCTATAGTAAGAATAGTAATTTATAGTTTTTAATTAGATTTTAAATTTTTAATTTAATATATATTATATAAAAGAGGAGGAATTATTATGAAAATGTTTCAAAAAATTTTAGTAATTGCATTAATATCTATGTTAATGTTTACATTAATGCCTGTAATTACAAGTAATGCTGTTGATGTTGGTAATACTATTTCACAGATGAATGGTTCAAAATCCAATATCACTGACGAGGATACAACCCCATTTATCACTTTAGGTGATACAATTCTTACATTTTTACAAATTCTTTCAGGTATAGCAGCTGTAATCATGATAGCAATTTCAGGTTTTAGATATATTGTTGAAACACCAGAAGTTAAGGGAGAAATTAAGAAAACTATGTTACCTATAGTTATTGGTATTATATTAGTATTTGCTGCTGTATCAATTGCTAAATTCTTCTTAGGAATGTTCAAAAATGTAGGAGCTTAATATTACAAAAGTATTACAAATTTATTACAATATTATTAAAAATACAATTTTTGATGAAAAAATATCGAAAATTGTATTTTTTTTATTCTTTTTATGATATAATTAAATTGATGTATTATATTCGAAAGGAAGGTGTCATAATGGCAGGGGGACCATATAATATACCAAGAAATACAAAGGGAGAAGGAAGGTTTTTCTATATATTTTCGACAAAAGCACTTATAGTAACAATTGTTTTTGCACTTATTGGAATTATGTTTGGATTGATAATTTATGCATTTTTATTAATTGCAACAATTAAAACAAGTTCAGCGCTTGTTTGTCTTATCTGTGCAATTATATTTGGTGCAATTGGTTTTATTATATCATCATTTAAAATACCAGATTCAAACAACTTTGAAATAACTAGAAAAGCAGGAGGAGAATATATAGATCAAATTGTGTTAAGATTTATTAAATTTAAAATGAAAAAAAATAAAATATATACTTTTTTTACGGAGGAAAAAAATAATGAATGATAATATGGTTAAAATTTTAGTATTACTCGCAGGTTTAGTATTTTTATTTATTGTTATATTAATAATAACCTTATTTATAATAACTATAAAAGAAAAAAAACAAGAAAGAGAAAGAAATGCCCAAAATGAAACATTGAAGCAAGTAAATAAATCATCTATTATTTACACCCCAGAATCTATACTAGATTTTATGGATTTTGAAAAAATAGAAGATAATATGATTATACAAAAAAATGGAAAGTATCTGATGGTTGTTGAATGTCAGGGAATTAACTATGATTTAATGTCAGAAGTCGAAAAAGTATCTGTAGAACAAGGATTTATCAATTTTTTAAATACTTTAAGGTATACAATTCAATTATATATTCAAACTAGAACTATTAACTTAGAAAGAAGTATAGATGGATATAAAAGAAGATTAGACGATATCCAAAAACAATATACTACAGCCCAAATTGAATATGAAAATTGCTTGAAAGATCGACAAACAACAAAAGATGAAATTGATAAATTGAAATATGAATTAGTAAAACAAAGGAACTTAAAAGAGTATACAGAAGATATTATTAGAGATATAGAAAGACAAAGTTTGAATCAAAGCATCTTAAGTAAAAGATATTATGTAATAATACCATGTTATAGGTCTGAATTAGTAGCTGGGGATTTCGATAAAACAGAAGTTGAAAATATGGCTTTTTCAGAATTATATACTAGAGCAAGAAGTGTTATTAATTCTCTTTTTTCTTGTCAGGTAATGGGGAGAATTTTAAACTCAGAAGAACTTGTTGAATTATTGTACATTGCATATAACAGAGATGAGGCAGATTTATTCTGGATGGACAAAATTAAAGAAGCAGGGTTTGAGGAACTTTATTCAACAGCACCTGATGTTATGGATAAAAAAATAAAAATATTAGATAAACAAATAGAAGAAAAATCTATAGAGCTTGCAAATAGTAAAATTTCGGAAGCTAGAAGAGAAAAAGATATAGAATATGCAGAAAAAGAAAAAAACAAGCAAAAACTCATAAATAAAAAAGCTAAAGAACTGATAAAAAAACATACCAAATATATTGGAACAGATATTGCTCAAAGAGCTATTAATAATTTAGATAATATTTCAAGCGATAATAATAAAGATAAATCACAATTAGATAAAAATAAGGAGGATAATAACAATGACATTGTTCAACAGAAAGAAAAGAGGGGTAGACCAAGAAAAAAACAATGAAGAGGAATATAAAGTATTACATAAAAAAACTATAAAAGAAATAATTGCTCCATCTGGAATAGATGCATCTAAATTAGACTATATGTCTATTATTTCAAATGTTACAAGATATGCAAGAAGTTTTTTTATTTCGGGGTTGCCAAGATCTTGTATATTTCCAGAGTTGTTTAGAAGTTTATATATGTTTGGGGATATAAATACATCAATTTATATTTATCCTGTTTCAGAAGAATCTTCTCAGAAAGATTTAAACAAAACAATAGTGGAGCTTGAAACAGAAAGAATTATGGCCAGTGAAAAGGGAAATATAAATAGGGAAAGTGATATTTCTCAAAAAAGATACGAAACAGAAGTTTTAAGAGATCAGATAGCAGCTGGATTTAACAAATTATATGAAGCAACAATAGTTTCAACATTATTTGCGTATAGTTTGCAGGATTTGGATAGATTAACAAAGCTTCTTTCAAGCGAAATGTCAAAATCACTAGTTAGTATCAAAAGCGCATGGGCCATGCAAGAGGACGCTTTTAAGTCGTGTTTACCTTTAATGGAAAATAAAATAGATAAAAAGCAAATGTTTGATAGACCATCTATGGGTACTGTATTTCCTTTTCTAACATCAGAAGTTGGTCACCCAACAGGAGTTCCTCTTGGAATCAATAAACAAACTGGGGAACCGATTTTATTTGATAATTTTCATCCATCACTTACAAATTATAATATGGTTATATTTGCAAAATCTGGTGCTGGAAAATCTGTTACAATGAAAACCTTGATTTCAAGATCATCAGTATTAATGGGAATTGAAAGTTTAGCACTAGATGCAGAAGGAGAGTATTATGCTGTTGCTGAGGCTTTAGGAGGAATAAACATTATTGTAAGTCCAACTTCCTCAACAATAATTAATGTTTTTGACTTGGAAGTGGAAAGAGCTAAAGATGCTATAACAGGACGAGAAATTGAAACATTAAACATTGAAAATAAGGTTGAAGATGTAACTCAGGCACTGATGACAATGGCAAAGGGAAGTACAAAAACTGAACAGGTTAATGAAATAACAAAACAAATCATTTCAGAGTCTGTAGCAGAAGAATATGCATCTTTAGGAATTACATCTGACCCGATGAGTTTATATGATGATTCCAGAAGAGTTGGAGCATTTGCTAGAAGTAAGAAAAAAATGCCAACAATAGGTTCTTGGTATAAAAGACTATTAACAATGGCTGAAAAAAATAAAAATGAAGATTATAGATACCATTATAGTTATTTACTAAAAGTTATGAAACAATACATAAGAGAATATGGTGGACAAATGGCATATTTTGATGGACAATCTTCTTTTGAGTTGTTAGATGGATCACCATTTATAAATATAGATATATCACAATTAGAAGAAAGGTTTGCTAGACCTTTAGCACAGCAGATTCTTCTTTCTTGGATTTGGGAAAAATTTGTTAAAAAGAATAGTGAAGATAGAAAAAAAGCCAGACAAAAGAGAGTTATTGTTGATGAAGCATGGATGTTACTTCCATTTCCAGAAGCAGT
>DGSM01000019.1:10134-22914 GCA_002393975.1 Clostridiales bacterium UBA4362 | reverse complement strand
AGTTTTCAACTGCAACAGCAGAGCAGGTTTCTGTTAACCCATATCCTTGTATAGTCATAAAACCAAAATCGTTAAAACCTTGAATAGTAGGTTTATCCATTGGAGCTCCACCAGAAACAATATATTTTAAATGACCACCAACACCATCAATAATTGAATGAAAGATTTTTCTCTTAATTCCAATAGGAGCAAACTTAAATAGCTTACGCATAATGTTTACTAACTTTGTTTTACCTTGCTTTTCAATGGCTTTTAACATTTTTTTATACATAACCTCTAACATAAGAGGAACACATACAAAACCATCAATTTGAAAATCAATTAAATCTTTATTTATATATTTAAGTCCATCGCAAAAACATATAGTAATTCCTATTGAAGTACCATATAAAAAGGTTATAGTACTTTCAAAAGTATGATGTAAAGGAAGGAAAGATAAGAATTTACTTCCTTTAGGAACTATAAACATTTGGCTATAATTATAAAGATTGGCAAGTAAAGCTTTTTGAGAGATCATTACTATTTTAGAAAGACTAGTTGTACCAGAAGTGAAAAGTATAACTGACATTTCAGAAGTATTTAGTGTAACTTCATCATAATCTTTATGTGAAAGTTTTTTTCCTTCTTTAAGCAAATCAGCATATGAATTATCATCCATACAAAACTTGTTCTTACATTGACCAACAGCTTCTTCATATTCTTTTGCATAAATAATTGAATCAACATTACTTCTTTCTATAGAATTAACAATTTCATTAGTTGGAAGAGATTTGTCTAAAGGAACAGCTATCAAACCACTTGAAACAATAGCTAAATAGGCAACACACCACTCATAACGATTAGGAGATATTATAGCTATACGTTTGCATTTATGTTTAAGCAAAGCTACTGCAAGATTTTCTATATCTTCAGCAAATTTACCATATGTAATATTAATAAAGTCAGTTTCTTCAGGATTGTTCCTATATTGAAAAGCTAACATATCTTTATAATCTGTTTTATATATATTGATTAATTCTTTAAAGTCACTTATTTTGGTGCCTTTATAAAGCTTATTAATTCTCATATAAACTCCTAAAATACATATTTCTACTATATTTTAGAAAATTTAAAAATATATTGCAAATTGTTGACCATCTAACCAAATTAGATATAAAATAAATGTAATAAAAATTGCAAAAAATAATTATTAATGATATAAAAAAGATAAGAATCATAAATTTTAGAAAGGAATATTCTTTAGAATTTAGGATTAACTTAAATGGAAGAAAATTATAAGCAAATTATAATAAATGATAAGAAAACAGATATAAGTAATTCCTCAGATAGAGATTTATACTTTGATATAAAAAAAATAAAAGAAGAAGCGGAAAAACTTAATCAAGAACAAGAAGAAATTCTTAAACAAATAATATCTTGATTTTGATTTTTGTGGGGGAAAAATGGTTATAAGAGGGGTTAAGCAAATAAATAATAAAAAGTATTTTGCTAGTACTCATATTAAGTTAAAAAGAAAAGATGACAGCCAAGTTATAAAAGCTATTTCATCAAACGAAAGTGCTTTTGTAAGGAAAAACATTGATAAGTTTGTTTTTCCAACAGTAACTATTGACTCTGTTAGAGTAACAAAAGCTGAAAGAAACGAAGTTGAAGCAATGCTTAATGATATAG
Organism: Clostridiales bacterium UBA4362; assembly: GCA_002393975.1. GTDB lineage: Bacteria > Bacillota > Clostridia > TANB77 > CAG-508 > CAG-793. The sequence continues at coordinate 21,243 of DGSM01000019.1, read as the reverse complement.
CAAATAACTCAAATATGGATTTCGTAGAAGAGTGTTTAGCTGTACTTGATGAAGGACAAGAACATACAAAATTAGTACAAAATAAGATAGATACCATGATAAAAAAGATTAAAGCTAAAAAGAAAGATTCTACTAAAGCAGAAATAATGCCAGAGATAGAATCTAAGCTAGAAACTACTACACAAAAGCCAGTTGCGACAATACAACAAGAAGTTGATGATGGCATGATAGATTTTCTTGAAAATCAAATTCCAGAAAAGCCAAAGGAATTAAAAATAAAAGAAAGAAATCCATTAGATGTAGTATATGATGGAATGGAAGATGACATAAATGCAAAGACAGTAGAACATATGGATAATTTAACTTCTTATGAAGTAAGTTATGTTTAAATTTTGAAAAGGAATTATGAAATGGGGCAAGAAGCTTTAACTAGATTAAAAGCTAATCTAGAAAAAAGTGCAATAAATGAAAATTCATTAGTCAAAATTCAATTAGAACTCTTTAATAGACAAAGACAAAAACTTGCTAAAGAAAAAGGTCAAGAAATAAAAGAATATTTAGAAGGAAAGTCTTTCTATTATAATCAAAAAGCTTCTAATTATGAATATGAAATATCAGAAGCAGTAAATTTATTTACTAATGAAATTCAAAAAATAATAAATTCATATGATGAAATATTTATATGTATTTTAAAGATTATGCAAAATGCACAAAATGAACAAAAAACATGTATTAGCAATATAGCTGTTTTAGAAGGCGAAAAGATTAGTGAAACAACAAGACTTGAGGACTATGATGGAGATGATATAAAAAATATCAATTCAATTATTAGTAATCTTCAATTTGCATATATTCAAAAAAAGATAAATCTACAAGTTATAGTAAACGAATGTGATGCTAGACTTTTATGGGTTATAGATAATATGCAAAAAGATATAGAAGCAACTTACCAAACAAAAGAATTAGCATTAGCAACGCAAGATGCAAGTACAAAACAAACTTTGTTTAAAAAGATAAAAAATCTTTTTGTTGGCAAAAAAAGATATGAAGCTTTTCTTGAAGATTTTAAAGAAAAAGGATTACAAGAAGTTCAAAGAACTGTAAATGAAAAAATAACATATCTTAGCTTTTTACTAGAAGGAATATTAAAACAAACAGATCAAACAAAAGATAAAATAAATTCAATGGAAAATACCAAAACAAAAGTGGCTTAAAGCCACTTTTTTAATTTGTGTTGCTATTGAAAAAAGGCCAAAAATATAATATAATCAGGGCCATAAACTAAAATAGGAGAAATACTCATGAATGTAGGATTTGTTTCTTTAGGTTGTAGCAAAAATCTTGTTGATACAGAGATGATGATAGGCCTATTTAAGACAAAGAAATTTAATATAGTGAATAATCCAGCAGAAGCAGATATAATAATAGTTAATACATGTGGATTTATAGGACCTAGCAAAGAAGAAGCAATCAATACACTTCTTGAAATGGCAGAATACAAAAAAACAGGAAAACTCAAATATATAATCGCTACAGGATGTCTAGTCGAAAGATATAAAGAACAATTAGAAGCAGCAATGCCAGAGGTTGATCTATTTATAAAATTTAGTGAATATGAAAACTTCTGGAAAAATATAGAGAAATTATTAAAGAAAAAAGAAAACGTAGGAGAGCTAAGTTTTACAAATAGAGTAATAACAACTGGAGATAATTATGCTTATGTAAGAATAGCTGAAGGTTGTGATAATTTTTGTACATTTTGTGCAATTCCATATATAAGAGGAAGATTTAGAAGCAGAACTGAAGAGGATATACTAGAAGAAGTAGAAAAGCTTGCTAAAAAAGGAATCAAAGAAATAATTGTGGTAGCACAAGATACAACCAAATATGGAACAGATATATATGGCAAATCAAAGCTAGCTGAGATATTGCACAAGATTTCTGAAGTTAAGGGAATTGAATGGGTAAGATTCTTATATTCTTATCCTGAAACTATAACAGATGAATTAATAAATGAAGTCAAAACAAATGATAAAATATGTAAATATTTTGATATACCAATACAACATATTTCAGACAAAATCTTAAAAAAGATGAATCGTGATACTACATCATCATCAATTAAATGTTTAATTGAAAAATTAAAGAACGAGATTCCAGGAGTAATAATTAGAACGACTCTTATGGTAGGCTTTCCTGGAGAAGAACAAGAAGATTTTGATGAATTATATAATTTTGTTAAGACAACAAAATTTGATAAGTTAGGTTGCTTTAGCTATTCAAAAGAAGATGGAACCCCTGCAAGCTTAATGCCTGGACAAGTCCATCACATGACTAAAAAATCTAGACTTAATAAGATTATGAAATTACAAGCTGAAATATCAAATGAAAATCTAAAGAAGTATGTTGGAAATACATATAAAGTATTAATTGAAACACCTAATACAGCCAGAAGTTATATGGATGTACCTGAATTAGATGGAGTAATAATATTCAAAGGAAAAGCACAGCCTGGAAGTTTTGCAGAGTGTAAAATAACAGGCAATAGGGATTATGACTTAATTGGAGAAATTATATAAATGAAAATACTATTTGTAATAGATGAATATGATGATACTTTAAATGCAACGACTGTTGCTGCTAGACAATTAGCAGAAGAATTAAAGAGAAGAGGACATACAGTTTCTTTTCTTTCAACTGGAGAAGATACTCCAAACAAAGTAGTATTGGAGTCAAGAAAAGCTCCAGCCATTGCAAAAAAATATTTTGAAACAAATCATATTACACTTGCAAAACCAGATATAAGGTCTATGAGAAGAGCTATTCGTGGACAAGATATAGTTCATTTCTTTTACCCATTTAAACTATCTAAAGAAGGTTTGGATATAGTTAATGAACTAGGAGTATCAGCTACAGCCTCTTTTATGGTTCAACCAGAAAATTTAACTCAAAACCTTGGTTTAGGAAATTCTAAAATAGTAAACAATTTGATTTATAGTAAATTTGCAAAATTTTATAATGAATTTGCTCATATAAATTGCCTATCAGAACATACTAAAAAATTACTTGAAGAACATGAATTTACTTCAAACATTCATGTCATTCCAAATGGAGTAACTAGTAGCTATCATTATAGGAGAGTGGATAAACCTGAAAGATTTCAAGAAAGAATTGTTATTACAATGTCTGGAAACTTCTCAAAGGAAAGAGATCAAGAAACATTAATAAATGCAGTTAAACTTTCAAAATACTCAAAATATATACATTTAATTTTAGCTGGAGAAGGAGTAGAGCAAGATAAGTATGAAACAGAATTAAATAAATTGCATTTACAATATACTATGAATCACTATCCAGAAAATGATTTAAGAGAGATTTTATCATATACAGACATTTATGTTCATTCATCATTATTAGAGCAAGAAACTATTAATTGCTTAGAAGCAATAGCTATGGGAAATGTTCCTATTATAATCAATAATAGTGAAGGAATGGCTATGAGATATGCTTTAGATGAAAGAAGTCTTTATGATAAAGATAATCCTCAAGAGCTAGCTAATAAGATTGATTATTGGATTGAACACCAAACAGAATTGGCTAATATGAGAAATAAATATGCTAAAGTTGCAGATAGATATAGAATCGCTGAAGAAGCAACTCTATATGAGAAAATGTTCGCAGAAAGTATAAAAGACAAACTAAAATCTAGCTATTTAGATTCTGTTCATCAATCAACAGATAAAGACTAGTAAATACAAGCTTTTTACGATAATATGTGGGCTTGAGAGCTTCGATTTAAAAATATTTTGAAAAAGTTATTGACAAAAAAACGAAAATAAAATAGAATAAAAATCGAACAGAGGTTCACCAAACAAACATACGATATTGACATAATTTTTGAATAAAGAAAAATGTCGTAAATGGTGCGAATCTTGCGAAAGGAGATACAAATGAGTAAAGTAAAATATTTAAACAAAACTATTCCATATACAGTTAATAAAGCAAAAATAAAAAACATTTATATCTCTATTCAAAATGGTGAAGTTGTTATTAAGGCTCCTTGGTATACAACAAGTAATCAAATTCAAGAAATAGTTGAAAGTAAAAGAGAGTGGATTACTAAAAAACTTCAAGAATACCAAAAATCACCTAGAAAAACTAAAGATTATGCTGATGGTGAAACTTTTCAAGTTTTAGGCGAAAAATATACTTTAAATATTTATTATAAAGATATAGCAAATGGCAGATTAAATATAGCAGATGGACATATTTCAATTGTTCTTCCTTTAGTATTAGCAGAAGCTGATAATACTGAAAGAATAAAGAGCATGATGGATAAGATGTATTTCATGATAGCTCAAAGAGAAGTAGAACTTGCTATGGAGAAAACAAGAAAGCTTACAGGACTTGCTCCAGATGAATACAATATTAAGAAATTAAAAAGTGTTTGGGGTAAATGTACTTCTTCTAGAAAGATTACAATAAATCAAGATTTAATGATGTATAGTAGACATGCTATAGAATATGTTGTTTTACATGAATTTTGCCATCTTAAATATATGAATCATTCTAAGAATTTCTGGGCTTTTGTTGAACAATATATGCCAGATTATAAAGATGCAGAAAGAGAATTAAAAAAATAAGACATACATAAATAGATAGATAGAGCATAAATAAAATATAAATATAAATAAATTGGAGTAATAGCCATGAAAAAAGGTTTAAGAGGATTTGAAGTAGTAAAAGGATATGAGGATAAAGACATTCATATTCCTGAAAGAAAAACTGCACATGCTGCAGGTTATGATGTAGAGGCAGCAGAAGATATAATAATGCCAATGTATAAACCTGGAATGAAACCAACATTGATTCCTACTGGACTTAAAGCTTATTGTGGGCCAGATGAATGTTATTTTCTTTTAAATAGAAGTTCAGGTCCTAAAAAAGGATTCTTAATGGCAAATAGTGTTGGACTTATAGATTCTGATTATTATGGAAATGAAGATAATGATGGTCATTTCTTCTTTGCTTATTTCAATTGCTCAGATCATGACATTGAAATAAAAAAAGGAGATGTTATAGGACAAGTAGTATTTACTAAATATTTAATAACTGATAATGATAATGCTACAGGTACTAGAAAAGGTGGATTTGGATCTACTGATAAAAAATAAATATACTAAAGAGCCGTAAGAAGGCTCTTTTTTATTTCTTTATATGTCTTAAGTATTAAATTTGAAGCATTTTTATTGAATTAATAACATATGATTTAATAAAATAAAAAATAAGAAAGTTATAAATGGAAGGAAAGATAAATGGTTGCAGTAATTCTATTTAGCATCATATCTTTAGCAATATTTATTTATACTATTGCACATCTTATTAAAGATAAAAATTGGTTTTTATTGATTGAAATTGCTATTGAATTAATAGGAATTATTTCTAATGGAATATATATGATTGCTGGAAGAAAAATTCCAGAGATTATTTATGCATTTAATGTTTTCTTTTCTATTATTATACCAATAGGATTATTTATTATAGAAAAAAGAGGAATAAAGCTAGGGGAGCTTATTTATCTTGCAAGAGCTAATAGTGATAAAGAGAATATGCCAAATATTTTAATAGATGCATTAGAACACTATCCAAATTCAGTTTTAATTCATAAAAAGTTTCTAAAATATTATTTGGATAAAGGTGCTAGAGGGGATGCTGAAGATGAATATTTAAAACTTATTTCTTTAGAACCTAATAATAATGAACTATATGTAGAACTTGCTAAATTCTATAGAGAAGATAGAAAATATGATGAAGCGATAAGCGTTCTAGAAGAGATTTATAATAATAACTTAGAAAATCTAGAAATATGCAAATTATTGGGAGATTCATATTATGATGCAGGAAGATTTGAACAAGCTTTAGGAGTATATGGAAAAGCTCTTCAATCACATCCTGAAAGTTTTGATTTATATTATGCTATGGGTATGACTTATACCATGCTTAATGATTTTAATAGTGCTAAAGAGTATTATGATAAAGCAGCAAAGATTAACTCATATAGAGATGAAGTTGCAAACTTGAACCTAGGACAGATTTTATATATTATTGGCGAATATGATGAGGCTCAAAAGTTCTTTGAAAAGTTAATTATGAGTGATGATGATAAAATCTCAGCTAATGCTTATTATAACTTGGCTAAAATAAAGATTATTAAAGGAGAACATGAATTAGCTGCAAAGTATTGTAACTTGGCAATTGAATTAGATCCTGAGATTAAAAAGAGAATCAGTAATGATAAAAGATTTGAAACTATTCTTAGTAAGCTACATATGGAAAAAGAGAAAACTATTCATACAAGAACATCTGAAAAAGAACGTAAGATTATTAATTACTTAAATAGAAATTTTGAAATACAAAATTCGGATTCAGGAAAAAAAGAACTTGATCAAGAAGATGGATTAGAAAGAGATTACTAATGTAAAAATATGGTAATGTAATAATTGTGAAACATTTGAATTTGTTGATAACAGAAGCTTTACATTTTTAACAATTGGTTTACATGAACCTTGAAAGAATTGACATTACATTCACATATAATAAAATATACTATATATATCTAGACTTTATAATTAATGGAACTTAGGAGGATGTAAATGTTAAAAGATGAAAGAGGTATTTCATTTGTAGCAGTTATAATTATTATTATCGTACTTTTAATATTCTCTCTAATTACAATAAATGTTGCAGTAAATCAAAATGAGAAGAACAATAATATAAATTCTACGTATCTACAAAATAATACAGAAGAAATAGATAAAAATAAAACTCAAGAAGATGTTGGAAATGCTTGGACTGAGTCGGGAGAAAAAACTGAAGAAGTTCCAAGTGGATCATAATAACAATTATCTAAAACAAAGAAAGAACACCCATTATTTTTGAGGTAGTTCTTTTTTATTTAGGAAAGGAATCTTATGAAAATAGGAATAGATATTGGTGGAAGCCATATAGCAACTGGAATAGTTGTTGGAAAAGGTATTTTACTTGGAAAAGAAAGTAAAGATATAGATATTTTTAAACTTGGCTCAGAAGAAAGAGTAAAAGAAGTAATATTAGAAACTATTGATATGGAAATAGATATATTACTTAAAAGATATGATTTTAAAGTATCTGATATATCTAGAATAGGTCTTGCTGTTCCAGGAAGTCCAACAGAGACTGCTATGGAAAATTTGGTTAATTTACACATTAAAAAATTTGAAATAGGGAAGATTCTAGCAGAGAAGTATAATACCAAAATTAAGATAAAAAATGATGGCAAATGTGCTGGATTTGCTGAAAAGAAATATGGAGCACTAAAAGATTATGATGATTGTATATTTCTATGCCTTGGAACAGGAGTTGGAAGTGCAGTGTTTCTAAAAGGAGAATTATTAGAGCCTAAAAGACATCCTGGTTTTGAATTTGGACATATGGTAATTCAAAGAGATGGAAAAGAATGTAATTGTGGAAATAAAGGTTGTTGGGAAACCTACGTATCAATGAAGAGATTTAAGAGAGAGGCAATTGAAAAATTAAAACTTCCTGAAGATATGGAATCTATAGAATTACAAAACTATATAAGAAAAAACATGGATAAAAAAGATACGCAAGAACTAGTAGATGAATTAATTACTAATGCTGCAATTGGAATGGCAAACTTAATTAATATATTTGAACCAGAAGCAATATGCTTTGGCGGAAGTTTTGTATATTATAATGATATCTTTTTACCTAAATTGAAAGAAAAATTAAAACAATATATGTTTAATAAAGATTTTGATATTAAATTAGTTCCTGCAAAACTAAAGAATGATGCTGGAATGATAGGAGCAGCAGAAATTTAAGAATTATATAATCATAAATATAAAACAAATGAATAAAGATACAAAGTGATAAGAAAATAAAGAAGATATAAATCAAAATAAGAAAAGAATGAAAATAAAAGAGAAGAATAAAAAATGAGAATAATAAATAATAAATAATAAACAATAAATAATAAACAAAAAGAAAAAGCCACCTAGGTGGCTTTTATATTATTTAACTAATTGTTATTGGCATTGGTATCTTGTTCTTCTGGAACAATAACCTCTCCATTTTTCTTAACATTATTTTGATGTTCTTCTATAGTAAGATTATCTTTAACTTCGGAAAAGTTTAGATCTTTGGAGTTGCCTTGAACAATTTCAAATTTTTTCTCATCATTGTTTACTTCGTCGTCCATATCTAACCCCACTCCTTTCTTATAATAACAATATTATAATACATTGGAGTAAAATAATCAAGAAGGAAAGCTTAGATAGCACTCAAGTTGTTGTTTTGATTAAGCTTTTATGATATAATGTGATTGTATTTTAAACTAAAATAAAAAGGAAGTATCATGGATAAAGAGAAAGCAAAAGGCATCGTTGAAGCGATACTTTTTGCAACAGGAAGAATAGTAAAGAAAAGTGAGTTAATGTCAATATTAGAACTTAGTGATAAAGAGATTGAACTCACCATAAATGGTTTAAAAGAAAAGTATGAAGGCGCAGATAGTGGAATTACTATTGTAGAAGTCAAAGATGGCTATCAAATGGCTACTAAAAAGGATTATTATGAATATTTATATCCTGCATTTGATAATAGACTTAAGCCTAAGCTTTCGCAAGCTTCTTTAGAGACTTTGGCTATAATTGCGTACAATGAAAGATGTACTAGAGCAGATATAGATACTATAAGAGGAGTAGATACTTCTGGCTCTGTATATAAATTGTTAGATTACAATCTAATTGAGCCAGCAGGAAAAGCTGACTTACCAGGTAAACCAATGACTTTTAAGGTTACAGATGAATTCATGAAGATGTTTGGATTAAAAACATTAAAAGATTTACCTGATTTACCAAAATTTAAATTAGATAGTAACAGACAAATCGTTTTTGATGATCTAGAGGCTCCATCTCCCGCAAAGGGTGAAGAAGAGAATTTAAATGAGGAAACAACAGTAGAAGATAATAACGAAGAAAATTAACTAAAAAGGAGATAGAGATTATGAAATTATCAAAATCAGGAATGGGAACAATTAGAATAAACAATTTGGATGAAATGTATCCAATACAAGATATGCTTTTACAATCAGGACAAATAGTACAATATGAAGCAGGAATATTTGCATATGGTAATGTACCAATGCTTGTTAAAAGAAATGTAGAACAAGTCATTAGAGAAGAATTAGACAGAGCAGGATTAATTGAAGTTCAATTACCAACTTTACAACCAGAAAAAATTTGGCAAGCATCTGATAGATGGCAAAAATATATTGATGATGGTGTAATGTTTACTATCATGACAGATAAAGGAAACTATTGCATGGCTCCAACCGCTGAAGAAGCAGTAGTAGAGTTTGCAAGAGAGAAACTAAAATCATATAAACATTTACCAGTAAACTTCTATCAAATTGGAGAAAAGTATAGACACGAGATTAGAACAAGAGGATATATGCTTAGAGGAAAATCATTCTTAATGATGGATGCTTATAGCTTTGATGAAGACTTTGAAGGATTAGAAGAAAACTATAGAATTACCAGAGAAGCATATTTAGAAATCTCAAAAAGATTACACCTTAATGCTATCCCAGTAGTTGCTGACAATGGGGATATGGGTGGTAAAAAGAGTGAAGAGTTTATGGTTATTTCTCCAATAGGAGAAGATACAATTCTTTATGATGAAAAAACAGGAATTGGATTAAATACAGAAATACTTGATAGACCTGATTATAAAGAATACTTAAAAGCAGAATATAATATTGATGATATTTCAAACCTAAAAGAGAAAAAGACAATTGAAATAGGACATATATTCCAATTAGGAACAAGATACTCTGAAACAATGAATGCTACATTTACAGCAAAAGATGGAACAAATAAACCATATGTTATGGGATGCTATGGTATTGGAGTTTCTAGAGTAATGGCTGCTATTTATGAAAATAGTAGACTAACAGATAAAGATGGAAATATTGTTGGAATTTCACTACCAGCAAACATTGCTCCATATACTGTTCAAATTATTCCTAAAGTAGAAAATGAAGCAAAAATGAAAGATGCAATGAACTTCTATGAGAAAATGGAAGGACATGCAATACTAGATGATAGAAACAAAGTAATGATTGGTGAAAAAATAAAAGATGCTAAAGTTTATGGAACACCTTTCGTTGCAATTTTAGGAGACAAAGTAGAAGAAGGAAAAGTAGAACTAGAAGAAACTCTAACAGGAGAAAAACAAGTACTTTCAATTGATGAAGCAGTTGAATTTTTAAATAAACAAAGGGAGAAATAAGATTATGTGGCCTTTATTTGTATTTTTAGGTATTGTTGTATTTATTATAGTATGTATTGTTTTAAGTAAATACAATAAATTAGTAAAGCTAAAAAATGAAGTAAAACAATCTAGATCTGGAATAGATATTTATTCAGAGCAAAGATTTGATTTGATTCCAAACTTAGTAAAAACTGTAAAAGCTTATGCTGCTCATGAAGAGAGTGTATTAAAACAAATTACAGAATTAAGAACTCAATATATGAATACTAAGGATATAGCAACTGAAGCGGAACTTAATAATAGAATAAACAATATATTATTAATTGCTGAAAATTATCCAGACTTAAAAGCTAGTAGAAATTTCTTAAATTTACAACAAACTTTAACTAAAATAGAGAATGAACTACAAGCTGCTAGAAGAATTTATAATATTGATGTAACTAATTACAATACTGCAATACATAGTGTGCCAACAAATATAGTAGCAAGCTTATTTGGATTTAAGGAAGAAACTTTATTTGAAATAAGTGAAATGCAAGCAAAAGATAATGTTAAAGTAAACATTTAAGTGAAGGAAAAATAAATGGTAAACAATCAAAAATTTGAAGAAACCTTTAATCAAGTAAATAGTCAATATGCTAACTTTTTTGAAAATAAAAAAGTAAAAGTTTTAGAGGAAAGAAAAAAAGCATTAATAATAATGATAGTAGTAATTATTGGATTCTTTCTATGTGCAGTAATTCCTTTTATGTTCATATTCCTATTTGCTGGAAT
>DGSM01000019.1:0-10005 GCA_002393975.1 Clostridiales bacterium UBA4362 | reverse complement strand
AAAGCTTCTGGAGTATCAGAAGAAGACTCTTATACTACTCAATATAAGCAATTAGTTGTAACACCATTTATTAAACTTCTTACTCCTAACATAAACTATAGATCAAATAAATCAATGGAAAGAAGAGCATATATAGATGGCCAATTTGAAGGATTTGATGTATATAGCTCAAATGATGATATAGTAGGATATATTAATAATTACCAATTTGAATTAGCAAATGTACATACTGAAAATGAACATACTGATAGTGATGGACATACAACTTATACTACTGTATTTAAGGGTTTATATGCATTTATGCCATTACCAAATACTTATGAGATTGAAATGTTTTTAAGAAAAGACATTAAAGATACTCGAAAAATCTTTAAGAAATCTGGGAAATCATTTGAAAATCTTTATACTAAACTTGATTCATCTGAATTTGAGAATAAGTTTGATGTATATACTAATAATAAAATATTTGCAGCTAAAATTCTAACACATGATATTATGCAGCTTATGGTTGACTATGTTGATAAATATAAGATACCATTTGAATTTACAATAAAAAATAATTATTTTTATATAAGATTTCCAGGATATGATTTGTTTGAACCAGTTATAAAAAAAGACAAACCTGCATTAGATAAAGGTGTATTATATAAAGATTATATAACACTAGATTTTATATACACTGTAATGTATACAATGTATGACAATATTAATAAAAACAAATGAGAATGAACACAAAAATGGATGCTATTAAAGCATCCATTTACATTTATTATTTAGACTTAGTAATAAGTTCAATTAATTCAGGATATAATTTTCCAGCATTTTTTCTCCAATTAGCAACAATGTTTTGAGCTTGATCACGAGAATAGGCTAGAGTTTTAATACTGAAAACAGTTTCACCATCTTCAACAATTTTACAATTGACTTCGTACTCATTTTCACCTTTAGGAGAGAATTCGGCTACAATTGATTCTGCATTTTCAAAATGTTCAATGTTTGTTTTGAAAGTAGTATCAACTTTAAGCTTCTCAATTCCAGGAAGAATATCAATAGTTAAGTCAAGAGTTTCTTTTCCTTTTTGGGTTAATTGGTAGAACACATTAGTACCTTTTTCTGAAGATACTATATATTTAGCATCAATTAAATCTAAAAGGAATTGTTGAAAATAAAAATAATTTAAATTAACTGCCGATAAAACGATACTATATAAGGCATCATTTGTAATAGGCTTAGAAACATTGCTTAAGATATAAAGTATAAGAACTTTATTCTCAGCTAGTGCTTCGTTATCAGAAGTGATTTTCACGAAAACCGACCTCGCTTTCTTTTACAAATAGATTACAAAAAAATGCTATATTTGTCAAATTATATCACAAAAATCGCGTAAAAGCTAGCAAGAGGACCAAATTTAAGGAAAGGAGAACAAGATGTTAGACAAAGCTACAAGACAAGAAATTAAAAAACTAAAGAAACAAAAACAATTCGAAGAAATCTATGAACGCTTTGGAACTAAAGCATATGTTAAAAGTTCTCCTAGAATGTACATGCGAAAGAGAATAAAGGAGCTTATAAAACAAGGCGAATATCAAAAGATTAAAGAAAAGTTTGGAAAAGCAAAGTATAGAGCATATTTGCCATTAATTACAAGAGACAAAGTATATAAAAGAACCGGAAGTAGATTTAAAGCAAATGCAGCATATGCAGCAGGAAAGGTTCTTAGATTTATGCCATATGTAATGTTAGAAGCTTTGCTGATGTCAGGAGCTTTTTATGGTTTAAATAGATCAATTTATTATGAAAATGGTAGAGCTAATCATGAGATTATTGAACAATATAATGCAGATGTAGAGCAATATGCAGAATATGTAAGATCACTTAATTTATCTCAAGAGGAAATAATAGTAAAAGTTATATCTGATATTCATCAACAATATAGATTTAATTATCCACAAAATGATTTATTTGGTTATGCAAGAATATATTTATATGAAAATGGATATGGTGTTTGCAGAAATATGTCAGATGATTTTTGTGCAAAATTGAATGCTATAGATCCTTCATTTAAAGCTCATAATGTGGCGTGCCAATTAAATGAGTATGATGCAAATGGAGAAGAGGTAGTATTTGACTTGATGGATAATGTTCATAGAACAATAGATGCTCATGAAAATGAAGATGTATTATCAAATAGATCTTCTTCTCAAATAGAAGCTATAGGAAACCATATGGTTTCAGTAATTACTTTGAAAGATGAGACTGTTCCAATTGTGGTGGATCCAACTAATCCTGGTATGGGAGCTATATATAATGGAGCTATTTGTATGTTTAATGCTCCAGAAAATGCTATTTCTACAAGACCAATTTCTACATTTCTTTTAACAGAACAACCACTTTCTGTATTTAGTGATTATTTTGAAAGTATAGAAAATATAAAATCTTTCCAAGAATTAAAAGAAAAATATGGACCAAAGGCCTTAGAAGCAGCATTAGAGAGAGTTAAACAAATAGAAGCTGAATCAAGTGTTAAAGTAGAAATTGATGGAATAAGTGAAAAATATAAAATAAACGTAGATAAACCTAACAATAATAGAGGAGAAGATAGGACTACAAGAAAAACAAATCAAGAGGATTTAGAAAGATGAGAATGAGATTTAAACCTTGGGCAAGACCTGAGTTGGAAGAAAGTTTTTTCTACATAGATAATCCACAAGATTATAAAAATAAGTGGAAAACTGCTTTTGAAAATGAAGCACCAATATATTTAGAACTTGGATGTGGAAAAGGAAGCTTTATAGCTAAACTTTCACATCAAAATCCAAATATAAATTATATTGCTATAGACTTAGTAGATGTAATGCTAGGAATGGCTAAAAGAAATGTGGAAGTTGAATATGGAATAAGAACTACCACAGATAAAGAAGAGATTGAAGATGAAGTAGAAAAAGGAAAACAAGTTAAGAATCTAAAGCTTGTAAGATATGATATTGCTAGAGTTAAAGATATTATTGGACTAGAAGATAAGATTGATAGAATTTATATTAATTTTTGTAATCCATGGCCAAGAGGAAAGCATCATAAAAGAAGACTTACATATGATAAGAACTTAATTAATTATAAGTCTTTTCTATCTGATGATGGGAAGATATTCTTCAAAACAGATAATGATGAATTATTTGATGAAAGTTTAAAATATTTTGAAAAAGCACAATACAAAATAGAGAAGAAGACTTATGACTTAGCAAGTGAAGAAAAGTTTTGGGATGGAGAAGATAATTTAAAAACAGAACATGAAAAGATGTTTGAAGCAGATGGAATAAAGATTAAAGCACTAATTGCTTCAAAATAAAGTATAAACCGTTAGAAATGTCGAGATTTGTCGATTATTGTCTAACGGTTTTTCTTGACTTGAATAGATTTCATTATATAATTTGACTATTGTTTTAATTTTATTTTATTTCTTATTTCTTAAATGGAGGATATATGTTTTTATCTAGAACTAATCAACTATTTCCAGAAAGTCTTAAGTTTACCAAAAAGAATAGATTATATTATAGAGGAAATGCCAATTTACTTAATAATAAGAGTATAGCAATTGTTGGTAGTAGAAAACTAAGTGAATATGGAAAGAAGAATGCTCTTGAATTTAGTAAATATCTTTCTAAGAGCGGATATACTATTATTTCAGGTTTAGCAAAAGGAATAGATTCATATGCTCATCTTGGTGGCATGGAAGGAGAGGGAAAAACTATTGCAGTCTTGCCATCAGGAATTAATCAAATATATCCAAAGGAAAACATTCTATTAGCTAAAAATATAGTTCAAAATGGAGGATTACTTATAAGCGAATATGATGATGAAACAATTCAATTAAAATATTTTTCTAAAAGAAATGAAATTATAGCACTTTTAAGTGATTGTATTTTATTAATTGAAGCAGGGGAAAGAAGTGGAAGTACTAATACAGCAAGATATGGATTTAAGCATAATATTCCAGTATTTTGTCTACCAGGAAGAATAGATGATATTAATAGTAGAGGAACAAATCTTCTTTTAAGCCAAGGAGCTCATATAGCATTTAATCCACAAATGATAATTGATTTCTTAAATAAAGAAATAAAAAAGAAGCATTAAAGAATGCTTCAATTTTCTTATAAATTATACATATTGTCTTTTTTTATCCAAACTGATACGCTTCCACCATTGCAATAGAAGATACCATTTCCATTTTTGTCTACATAGACTGTTTCTTTAACATTTCCAGTACAATCATATAATACTGTGTCTGCAAGGTTCTTACCAATGTTCATTTGCTTTCCGCCACCTTCACCATCAGATAATACTACTGCAACACCACTATCTTGATGATAATAATCTCCTTCGCGAGTCCAACCAATTAAGTTTGGATCATCAAAATAATCATGTTGTTTTCCATATGCAAGATATTTTCTGGTAAGAAGTAATATATCTAAGAAATCTTTCATAGGTGGTATATTGTATTGAGGAACTCCATAATAATCACCATAGAATATACAAGGGATTCCTTTATCTCTAAGCATGATAAGAGCATAGGCAAGAGGCTTAAACCAAGAATCAATCCAAGATTCTAGAATTTGACCTGGTTCTGTATCATGATTATCAACAAATGTAACTGCTTTGCTAGGTCTTCTATCTACTAAAGTGTCTTCTAAGATATATCTCATATCATAGTCACCAGCTTTTCTAGATGCTTCCATAAAATGACCATGAAGAGGAACATCAAATAGAGTGTCTACTTCAGTATTGTATTCCAAATAATTTATTAAACTATCAATGTTATAGCTAAAATATTCACCAACAGTATAAAGGTGAGTATTAAATTCTTGATTTAAATCGTGAAGCCATCTTTTATAAAAAGAGCTTCTAATGTGTTTAACAGCATCTAATCTAAATCCATCAACATGGGTGGTATCATAAAACCATTTACCCCAAAAATTAAGTTCATCTACAGTGTCTAGATTGTTAAAATCAACATCAGCACCCATTAGATAGTCAAAGTTTCCTTTTTCTTGATCAACATCTAAACTAAAGTGTTTTCCATAAAATCTAAATATATCATTCTCATTAGTATTGCAATCATAGTCAATTGCATTGAAATGAGACCAGTTCATTTTAAAACTAGAATATTTATTGTTACGACCATCAAAGTTATATTTGGTCCAAGCAGAAATTGTTTTATAATCACTAATACTTCTTAAACGGTTTTCAGAATCAACTCTACAAGCAATAACATCTTGTTTTTCATCTGCTCCTAAACGATGATTTAAAACTATATCTGCTAATACTTTAATTCCAGCATTTTGCAAACTTCTTATAGCATTAAGATATTCTTCTTTTGTACCATATTTTGTTCTAACTGTACCTTTTTGATAAAACTCTCCTAAATCATACAAGTCATAACAGCCATAGCCAGTATCGTTAATACCAGCTGCACTTTTTTGTGCAGGAGGTAGCCATATTGAAGTGATTCCCATTTTATTAAATCTGCTAGCCTTTTGTGCTACGACATTCCATAAATTACAATCATTTGGCAAATACCATTCAAAGTATTGCATCATTGTATGGTTTATTTCTTTCATTTGTAAAACATTCCTTCTCAATGATTTAATAATATTATAACATTATTTTTTGTTAAATGATGATATTTTAAAAAAATTAATATATAATTAATTTGTATTATTATACGTTAAGATTAAATTAAAAAGGAAGAAAATGGATTTTATTAATAACTTTACTAATAGCTTTACAGATAGCATAAAAAATATAGAAATATCTTCTTATATTAATTTGCTTATCGGTATGGGAATAATAGTACTATTCTTAATATTTACACCAATTGTTTGTTATCATTTAGTAAAACTTTTTTATAAAGATGCAGATAAGACAAAAAAATCAAAACAAGAAAACAAACAAAAGATTAAGAAAAGTAACATATATAAATCTTTATATTTAGTATTCTTGGTAACAGGAATCTTCATTGCTTTCAAAGTAATGGACTTAACTGTTAATCAAGATTTGATTGTAAATAAGATTTATAGAATATTCCTAATATGGCTTGTTTCTACTGCAATAGCTGCAATATTTGAATCAAGAGCACAAATACTTGATAAAGCAAACATTTCTGTTAACATAAGAAGAAATAGTATCTTTTTAAGTATGGCTGGAAAGCTAATAAAAATAGTATTATATATTATAGCAACTTATTTATCACTTAAAGAATTAGGATTCGACTTAGGAGGTGTTGCAACAGGTATAGGAATAGGAAGTGCTATCCTTGCTATTGCAATGCAAGACTTAGTTAAAGAGACTTTTGCAGGATTCTTATTATTCTTAGATAAACCATTTCAAATTGGTGATTGGATAGAAGTAAATGGAACCTCAGGATCAGTCGAAGATATATCTTTAAGAAGTACTAGACTTAGAACAGCAAATGATACTTTAGTTACTATTGCAAATGATACTCTGATTTCAGAAAATATAGTAAATTGGGGGAAAATAGGCAAGAGAATATATGAATCAGATATTAATTTAGCATTAGAGACAAGAGAAGCAACTATAGAAAAAATAACAAATAGAATTAGATTTATATTGAAATATAATAAAGATATAAATCAAGATACTGTTTTAGTTACCTTTAACAAAATAAAAGATACAGGAATTAATATTCATATTAGAGCTGCAACTAGCTTAACAGACTACATGAAATATACAGAATTTTGTCATAAAACAAATTTAACAATTATGAATATATTAGAATCACAAGGAGTAAAACTTGCATATCCTGGTTCAAATGTTTATATAAAAGAAAACAAAATACCTAAAGAGCAAAAGAGTATTGATAAAGGGAAAGATAAGGAATTAAAGAAAATAAATAATAAATAAGTTTATTATTTAAGAATAATGTAAAGATCGCTAATGTCGAAAAATAGCGGTCTTTTTTTCTTGAATAGAAGTATAAAGCATTATAAAATTGATTGTATGAATATGAAATTTAATAGGTTTACTATAAATATGATAAGCTTTTTTATTACGTCTTTTATCATATTATTAATTATTATTGTTCCAAAATATCTTTTTAAACAAAATAGAGAATCCAAATCTAATATAGACAATAAAATAAATATAAGTGAACCTTCTATAGACGAAAACATAGTAGATTGGAAAATTAAAATACCAGGAATGATGCTAAATAGATCGATAATAGAAGGAGATTTAGATAATCAAATAGAAAAAGAGATAATCCATTATCGAAAAAGTTACATAAAAGAAGGAACCATTTTATTGTTTTGCAAAGACAAGATAGATAGTTTTAGTAAAGGTTTATCCATTTATTACAAAGTAAATTCAAACATATATGAATATAGAATTGTAGAAAAGAACTATATAAAAAAAGAAGAAATAGATGGACTGCTTCGGAGAAGAAAATAAAATGTATTTAATTAATACAAATTCAGAAAAGTATCATTATTTAAAATGTGACTATGTGGGCGAAATATAGGGAAAACTTGAATCTTTTTCATTGACTTATTTTTGAGTCAAATATATAATTGTTATGAAAATGTTATAAAATACTAATGAGGTATGTATATGTCAAAAAAAGGAAAGATAATAATAGCAATATTAATAATAATCGTATTGGTAATAGGATTTTTTATAATTAGAGGAAAAAATTCAAAATTTAATTATCAACTAACGAATATAACTATAGATGAAGTAAACTATTTTACTCTTAGAAAAAATGAGACTTATGGAGTAATTGATAGAGAAGGAAAAACGGTAATTGAACCTAAATATCAAAAAGTAGTTATACCTAATCCAACAAAAGCAATATTTATTGTTACAGATAGTAATGAACCTGATAAATCATTTGCAATAGACAAAACTGGAACAAAAGTGTTGACACAATATGAAAGCTTAGAAGCAATTTCAATTAACCAAACTTCAAGCTATGTGCCTTATGAAAAAGATGTATTAAAATATAAAGCTAATGGTCTTTATGGTTTAATAGATTTTAATGGAAATAAGATCACAAATGCAGAATATGAGGAGATTGAAGGCATTGACTATAAAGAAGGAATGCTTCAAGTTAAGAAAGATGCAAAATATGGAGCTATAAACATAAAAGGTGCAACCGTTATTGAATGCAAATATGATGAAATAGAAGCAGATGGATACTATAATGTTAATAACAAATATGATTCAGCTGGATTTATAGTAAGAACTAAGACAGATGATGGATATAAATATGGATATTTCAATAAAGAAGGCAAAAAATATCTAGATACAATTTACAATGATGTTAGTAGAATTAACAAAATTACTGATGAGAAAAATGTTTATTTAATTAATGCATTAAATGGTAGATATGGCTTGCAAAAGAACAATAAGCAAGTAATTGGAAATGATTTTGATGCTATAGAATATAATGAAAGCAATAAATTACTTGTAGTATCTAAAGCAGATGCATATGGTGTATATGATTTAGATGGAAATGTATTATTACCACTTGATTATGATAGTGTTTTAATAGGTGGAATACGTATAGTTGCAACAAAAGGTACTGAAACTCTAATCTTTAATAATAAAGGTGAAAAGATAGATTCTGAATTTACAAGCTATACCAAAGGTAATGATAATAATGCAGTAGTAATAGATGTAGATGGAAATTACAATATTGTTGATAAAAATGAGAAAAAACTATTAGATAAGAATTATGATTATATTGAATATTTTACTAATGATTATTACATAGTAAATTTAGAAACAAAATCAGGAATAATTAAATCTAATGGAGATATAGTAGTAGATATCAACTATTCTTATATTCAAAAAATAAATGATAGTAATTGTTTAGAAGCAGGAACCGAAGATGGTTCAACATATATAATCTCAACTAATTGTGAAGTTTCTGAAGGAATTAAAGACGCTCAAACAGTTACATATGAAAACTATATTAAACTTTACTCTAGCACAGATGCTCTATACTTTGATTTAAATGGTAAGAAAGTTACATATCAAAGCTTATATCCTAACAAAACTTTATATGCTAAAAAAGAAAATGGAAAATGGGGCTTTACAGATAAATCAGGAAATATGGTTGTAGAATGTAAATATGATATGGTAACAGAACAAGGCGAGAATTCTTGTGGAGTAAAAGTTGGTGAAAAATGGGGAGTAATAGATACTTCAGGAAATGTAATTGTAGAACCAACATATACTATTTATTGGAACAATATAGAATTTAGAGGCCAATATTATAAAACATTAGAAAATATAGGTTTATCTACTTATTCAAATGATGAAAATGCTTAAATAAAAGGCAGCCATTAGAAATGGCTGCTATATTTTAATTAAAGGAGAATTCTTTAGTGAAAGTTATAGTCATAGGTGGTGGCCCAGCAGGGATGCTTGCTGCTATAAAGGCAAAAGAAAAAGCAGAAGTAACTATAATTGAAAAAAATAATAGATTAGGAAGAAAACTTTCTATAACAGGAAAAGGAAGATGCAATATAACTTCCAGTGTTCCAATAAATGAATTTATGGACTACATAAATGCTAATAATAAATTCTTATTTAGTAGCTTTAACAATTTTGACAATAAAGATATTTTAGATCTATTAGATATTAAAGTAAAAGAAGAAAGAGGGCATAGAATATTTCCAGCAAGTGATAAAGCAGAAGATGTAGTAGATGCTTTGAAAAGAAAACTTAAGGGAGTAAATATTTTATTTGATACTTCGTGTAAACAACTAATTGTTGAAAATGGAAAAGTTATAGGGGTAGAAACTAATAAAGGAAAACTATATGCAGATAAGGTAATTTTAGCAACTGGAGGAAAAAGTTATCCTATGACAGGCTCAACTGGTGATGGATATAAAATGGCAGAAAGAGTAGGACATACAATTATTGATTTAAAACCATCATTAGTTGGACTAATTGCAAGTAATGAAGACTTACAAATGTGTCAGG
>DGSM01000022.1:7755-8778 GCA_002393975.1 Clostridiales bacterium UBA4362 | reverse complement strand
TTTGGAGAAACCGCAACAGCGGTTTCTCCTATTTTTATTTTTTTCGTATATCTATATTTTTATATTTTATGTTTTAATTCTTAATTTTATAGAATATTCCTTGACTGTCTTTTATTTGTAAGCCATAAACCTTGTTTTCTAAGCCTTTATATGATATAATTTAAAAACCGATTTTTGAAAAGAGAGGAGCGTAATAGCTATGAAAAAGGTAGCCATTATCGGTACTCTTGTTGCCATAGTTGGATGCATTGCATCAGCAATCGCCTTCTTCCACTGGTTAACGAGACAGATGGATTTCCTTCCTGCTGATTTCGAAGACACCGATTTTCTTATCTAAGGAGGATTCTTGCGTTTTTCTCAGAACGGACAGTTCACCCCTTTGGCGGTACATCGCCAAAGGGGCCTTTTTATTGAGTTTATGCCAAAATTATGATATAATATTTTACGCGAAGCTCGTAGGAGGTGCATTTTAATGACGTACGTGAGCAATCTTCGGGAACTTGTAGGGCATATTCCTCTTGAACTCCCAGGAACAGGACTGATTGTCTTCAGAAAGGATGATTCCAAGCTTTACTTTTTACTTCAATATAGATCTAATGATGATTCGTATGGTCTACTGGGTGGTGGTATTGAACTTTATGAAACATACCGTGAATGCGCTAATCGTGAACTTCATGAAGAATCTGGACTCTTCACACAAGAAGAGAATTTCAAACTTCAAGAAGTTTATGCAGGACCAAAACATGTGACAGTTCATCCAAATAAGGATGTTGTTGTTCACACAGTTGTGGTCTTTTCTATAGATTATAGCAAGTGTTCATTCGATGATGGTAAGCTCGATCAAGAAACCAAAGCTCTCGTGTGGTTTGATTTGGATGGGATTAAAGAGCTCCTCGCTCAAAATCTTGTTTTTCCAAACAACGCACCAATATTGGAAGACTTGGTTGATGGAAATTTTCATTTTTAGTTTTCCAAAATTAAAAGGGAGAACCACTTCAAGTGGCTCTCCCCTTTTTTATACTA
>DGSM01000022.1:0-7652 GCA_002393975.1 Clostridiales bacterium UBA4362 | reverse complement strand
TCTCTATAATCTCTCATTCTTGTAGCTATATTAGAAAACTCTTTATAATTTTTTAAAGAATCTTGTATGTATTCAATTGAGCCCATTCCAAATCTAGCATATGATGCTTTCTTTATTAATCCCATATAATGCATTTGAGAAAACAAATTTTGTAATTGACCATCTCGAGTATATTCTCTAATAATATCATTAGCAAAATTCTTACTTTTAGCTCTTTGAGCTAATTCTCTCATAACTTTTTGTTCATCTTCTATTTTTCCTATTCCACGAAGTGTTCTTCCAAATTTAATTGCCGGTGGTTGTAATTCACCATAGAAATCAAAGTTAGTATTATAAGGCATTTTTCCATACATTCCTCTTGGATCTCTAACACTATATAAATCAGGTCTGGTTTTTTTAGCAAAAAAGTATGCCATTTGTTCTGCTCTCTCTTGAGTTGTAGCTTCATCTAACAGTGAAAAACCTTCATAAAATAATGTCTTTTCTCTTGGAGACATATTATTTTGTCTTGAAAGAAATGTTGTTACAGAGCTCATCCACTTTTTATTTACCATATGGCCTAATTCATGAAACACATATAATCTTGTTCTTTCATCAGAATTTAATAATCCATTTCCATTAAGATTAGGATTAATTTGTATTGTTCCATCTGAATGTGTTATTCCATAAATTCCTCTTTGATTATCATCCAAAACTGTTATAGATTTTAATCCTATAATTGTGTCTAATACTAATTTAAAATTTCTTCTATCATGTTTATAGTTATAAAACAGAAATTCTTCAACACCTTTTATAAAACTTTGAACCTTTGCAAATTCCTTTTGTAAAGTTGGGTCATTTATATTGTCATGGCCTTTTAATATTTTTCCTGCATTTATTTGACTTGCAAAAGCATTTATACTATTTTGAGTTAGTCTAGAAAAATAACCTTCTAAACTTTTATGATATTCTCCAAAGTTATATGTCATTTGATAATTTGAAGCCATCATTATCTCCTTTTTTTAGCTTTATACGCATTATAACATCTATTTAACATTGTGTAAATTCTTATCTTCAAACGCAAAAAGAGCCGCCTTGGAGCGACTCTTTTTTGCAACTTAGCGCATATGGATGATGTTTATTCTTTCTCATCTTCAGAGGGAGAGTCAAAGTTAAACTCAGTCTGTTCACCTTCTTCCCATTCCTCCATCAGAGCCTTATAGCTGGAATATCCGCCGAAAATAGGATAACCTTCATGTTCGAGCTCTGCCTCAATATCAGCGATTTCCGATTTGAGGATTCTTACCTTGATACGATCCGTTGCCGGATTTGTCTCGTATCTTTCCTTGATTTTGCTGAAGTAACGGTCTACCAAGAGATTAACCTTAAGGCTTGCCCTTCCGCTAAGAATGTCTTCGATAGCGGCACTGGCATCCTCAAGTTCTTCAAGGTCTACCTTTTTACTGGTTATACGGTCTTCAAGATCAATCTCCATAGACAATCTGATGTTCGAAGCAGTTTCTTTTTTCTTCGAATCTCCAAGTGCTTCTTCGAGAATCTCAAGATCATTCCGGATCTCGAAGCTTACAGCAACGATGTCACTGTAGAGACTTCCCAAAAGTTTAGAGGAAGTAATATCACGCATATGCACCTCTTTCTAGCCAAGTGGCTTGAAAAAAAAATATAGTGTTATTAGAACAATATACATGCGCTATAAGTTGCGAAGAATATTATAACACAAAACGTACTATTTTTCAACTATTGCGCCTTTATGATAAAAGAAAAAGCTTGGAAGTAACCTTCCAAGCTTTAATTATTATTTATTATTGTGTTATATCTCCATTGTCTTCATTTTGTAGTTGTTTTTCTTGTTCACGTTTTCTTCTAGCTGCATCGTTTTGTCTTTTATATTCATTTTCTCTTGCTTGTTTTACTCTTTCGACTTGACTAGCTAAATAATCTTCTGGAGAAATATCTTCTGGAACATCTTTAGTAACCAAGAAATTAATGTAATATATACCATTAAAGATGCTCTTTGCTTCATCCTCTGACATGGTATTTGGCATTACTACATACTTTATTGCTTTATCTCCTTTAAAAGGTTGCTCTATTTTTTTATACTCTCTAGGTAACAATACCCTTTGAAGTGATGAACAATTTAAGAAAGCATCTTTCCTCAATTCGCCCATAGAATGTGGAAAACATATTTCTTGAAGGCTAGCACAATTTTCAAAAGCAGTATCCAAAATAGAACCCATTTTTTCCGTAGGAAATTTTACTTTCTTCAAATTATAACAATTTTTAAAAGCTTCTTGTGATATAGTTTCAAAATTCTCTGGTAATGATATACTTTGTAAACCTTCACATCCTTTAAAGGCACCTTGTTCAATACGTTCTAGACTGTCAGGAAAATCAATGCTTTGCAAAGATGAACAATCTTCAAAAGAAAATGCATCAATTGTTCTTAAAGTAGATGGTAATATTACTGTTTTTAAACTTGTGCATCCATCAAAAATTCTAAGACCCAATCTCTCAATTCCATCTGAAAACTCAACTTCTTCAAGGCTTCTACAATTTTTAAAAGTATCAGGACCTACGTCTATCAATCCTTCAGGTAAAACTATTTTTCTTAATCCTTGTATATCAGAATAAATGCCTCCGCTTCTGTAATAAGAATCGTAATCATTAGTCCAATAACCTTCACAAACCTCTTTTGTTCCTCTAGTAAAGCGCGCTTCTTCTACTCCAACTATTCCAGATTTCGTAAAAGATTTTGGAACTATACATCCATCTTTTAAAGGAAGCTTTATGGTTTTACGCTCTCCTGTTGAAAGCTTTTGAGTAAATAATACTGATTGCTCTTCAGGCTCATTAATTACAATTGCTTTATCAGCTTTTCCTTGTCCTTCTATTATTTTTGTATTTTCAGGGAATAATTGAGGATTAGGTTTATAGTAAGTTCCATTAGCCAAATGTACACTTTCAAGATTTGCACAATTATAAAAATATCCTTGTTCAATAGTTCTTAATGTACTTGGTAAATACACTTCTCTTAAGTTAGGAAAGTCAGTTAATTGACTTACAGACCCTTTAGTCTTTCCCTTTTTTGTAAAGCTTAATTCCTTAGTTCCTTCTAGAAATAATAGTCTTACTACTTTATCTTTATTGAAGAATAGTTTAAATCTACCATTTTCATCTAAAGTCTTAATTTTTCTTTTTCTTTCAATTGTACCATCTGGTAATTTATTTTCATAAATAATTAAAACTGCATTACCACTAGTTATTCCATTTAAGTCTAGTGGTAAATTATTAGGATTTGTTTCATCTTTTTCTTGGTTTTCCTTCTGAGGAGTATCCTTTTCAGCTGGCTTATAACTATCTAACAATTGCTCTAATGGTATTTCAGGTTCTCTTCCAGATAGTGCTTTCCATACAACTGTACTTTTCATTATGGTAGGTAAGTCCCAATTTATAAAATAACTTTCTAATTCTAATCTTTCAGGAGATTCCTTTGGAAGAGTTGAAATATGGTCTACTATTTTCTTTTTTAATTCGCTCTCATAAAATTCAGGCAAGCAAAAATCTTCTTTAGGTTCATCTGGAAATTTACCTTCATTTGAGCATGTTTTTATTTGATATTCTATATATGCATTTGCTAATGCTTTTTCTATCGCATCCCTTTCAACTTCAGAATAATTATATTTGTCTTTTTCCCTATCCCATTGTTCTTTAAGCTTTTTTAGTCTTTCAACATCAACTGTTTTCATTTCACTTATAACATCTACTAAGCTTTTATAAACACCTATTCTATGCTGTTTTTCCATTTCTTGGCCAGAGATAAAGTCTTGTTCACCAAATACTAAATTAGCCTCTGCATTTAGCCTACCTGTTTTCATATAATGATTAACTTCAAATTCTAATTTTGTAACTTCACTTACTAGATTAAGGCTATATGAATTTTCATAATCTTTATCATCTTCAACATTAATTAAAGCTTGTTCTAAACTTTCAATCTTTTTTGAAAAGTGTTCATATATTTCTTCACTATATAGTCTTATTGAAAGTGTTTGATCTTGCAATTTCTTTAATGTTTCCAAAAGATCAGACATGTTTTCTTTCTTCACTTCTGTCTCCTTCTTTTGAATATAATTATTCATATTAATTGTAGCAACAGCTAGTTAACCTAATCAATACATGCTACAAACTTGTAGTATAAAAGTTATATATTTGTCGCATCTTATAAACCTGTATCAGACCGTTTTTCTTGAGTTTTAGCCACTTTTATGATATACTATTTATATTGTTAATTAGGAATTGAATTGCAGTATGAAGGATGGTGAGTACAATATGAAAATTCAAACAAACGCACTTCAAAAACTCGTATACTATTTTCAACAAATTAAATGGTATACCAATTGCAAGGAAGCAACTCCACAAATGACCGAAGAAATCTTAGAAGAACTTTTCCGGACTTTAGGTATCGCAGAGCAAGCATCAATCACACTTTTCACATTCAAAGAAAATACTCTTGCAGTCAAAGCCTTTGATGAAGGTTTCACCTTTATTGATATGGAAGTCTTCGCTCCAGAATATGATGACTTTGTTAAGTTTAGTTATCATTATACGGCAGATCCAATCAAAATGATTGAAAGTGTAGATTGTAAAATCGACTTCGATGGCTTAAGAATTTTCCGGAAATTCTCATATGATTTCTCAACCCAAAAGTGGAACTTGTCAAACATTTAGAATTCCATTTTCAAAAAACGCACGCCTATAATCAGGTGTGCGTTTTGCATTTATATATATTTTTTAGTAAGCTCTAGATCCTCCCCATTCAACTACAGTAAACCCTTTTCTTTCTACTGGAGTTAATTTTTGCTCTGGTATTTCTTGATAAGATGCAAGTGGTTTATATTGCATTTGAATTCTTATTAAAGTTTCTGGCTCAGGACTAACTTTTAGTTCCATTTCCTCATTAAGTTCTTCCATAGATAAGAATCTTATTAAATTATATTTATTGCCTTCCAATTTAGGTAACCAATAAATTATAAACTCTTCCGCTTCTTTGTCTGTTAATCCTAAAATTGCTAGTTTTTCTTCTAAAAATTCAGCTGTATCTTCGCCCTTCACAACAAAACCGTCTTTCATTTCCTTAGCATGAATTAAGCCTTCCCAATAAAGAGAATAATACTCTCTATCTTTTCCATATTGTCTTATTGTGCCATCCTTATCAGCTATTACTTGCCATCCATCATTATATTCTGGATACGAACAAGTAATTCTATCTGGATTGGAAAGTGTAACCGTTACTTCGGTATTGTCTTCTTCCGGATAGATATATATTATTGGTTTAAATGATCTCGTTATCTGAAGCATTCCTGTTATACTCCATAAAATAATACCTATAATAAAAGATATTAATATCTTTTTCTTTTTTCTGTCAGCATTTTCTTTTAATAATTGAATTTGAGAATCATCTTGTAACTCACTTTTTTCTTTCATTATTACTCTACTTTTAGCATATATAAATTGAATAATACTTATAATAGGCAAAAGAACACCTATTATAAACAAAATTAACTGAACTATACCCATAAATGGTGATATAGCAAATGATGAATTTATATGTTCTACCTTAATATCTGATGCATTAGATACAATAGTTAGTATATTAATTACTATTGTATCTAGTATTGCTATAGTTATTATCCTTTTTTTCTTTTTCATTTTTTCACCTTATTAATCTTTCCTATTTCTTATTATTTCCTTTCATTATATACTCAATAAATAATTTTTCAAACACTCACTATAAAAGTAATGAATATTATTAAACAATTGCTATTTTATGTAAATAATGTTATAATTCTCTTTGTTATTTTTATATAGCACCTCTTTAGTATTCACTTCTATAGTCTCTCGCAACAAAATAAATTTTAGGAGGTAATTAGAACGTTTAAAAGTGAATATTCGAGGTACTATGTATGACGAAATTTTGGTAAGAAAGGAAGAATCAAAATGGAAGACATTATTACAATTCTCGCAGGAATTATAAGCGATAAAACTGGCCTTCCTATTGATCCGCAAAACATTTTCCAGGCGACTCGGCATTTCCACTATATCCCTGAAACCGATCCAGGAAAACCTTTGATCCTTTATTATTGCTATTATCTTGGCAATAATTTTGAAGTCGAAATCAATTCTGATGATTGGTACAATCTTAAAAGTGGTAATGTAACTCCTGAAGACTACGTGAATAACTCCAATTGGTACTATGGTTATCTTTGGGATGGTGGCACAATCTTTACTGGAGGATATATACAAGCCCTGGAAAACAGAGCAGGAATCCATGATAAGGAAAAGATTCTTCGGTATATGACAATTATTTCCTGCCGTGGAGATTTTCTTTCTAATGGGTATATCCCCTCTAAAGATGGTTGTTTTGATTGCCCGGTCAAAGATTGTCCCTATTCGGCAATGAAAAAGCATCATCTCCCTATGTTTGTCAATATTTTGGAGGCATTTGATAATCGTTTGGCCTTTTATAATGCTATGAAACATTATTTGAAAGATAAATTTGGCTATACGATTAATGGTATGTGCTGCTCTGAAGGCATTGACAAGGACGAAATCGTACTTTACCGAAATGTTGGAGAAAGAACCTTTGAGCTTTATCTTGGGGATTCTATGATTAAAGAGCTTTTCTATACTCCCTTTGTGGCAGACTCTCATTGGGAGAATGTAATTTCCAATATGAAACTCTTTGTTGGTCGTAGATTTTCCAAAGAGAGAATTCAAATCGAGTCTATGCAAGATTTCGAAAAAGCTCTAATTGACCTTAAATATCTTAGAGATTGGGATATTGAAGAAGAACAAAGAGAACGTCAAGAAGAACTTTTCGAAGATGACTTCGATGAAGAAAATGGTCCTATCCATAGATTCTTCGCCTGGCTTTTAAGAACCTTTTGCAAATAAAAACTAGTATCTAGATATTACACAAATCATAGTTCAAAAAAACACTCATTGTAGAAATGCAATGGGTGTTTTTAATTACATTAATATAAAAAATACCCTCCTGCAACTAAGCAAGAAGGGTTTGTCAGATAGATGTTAAGTCTTTTTGGAGCTATACAATCATTACTTTTCGTACAGCCCGAAACTGAGGTGAGGTTCAATCGGTTTCCCGTCTTCGCCTTCCGTACTATAGTCGAAATGAGTCACCTTGTAGATTTCTTCCAAGCGTGCAAGCAGCTGGATTGCATCATCAAAAGTGAACTTCCTTTCTACTTTGACAACCATTTCTTTCCCATCACGGGTAATGTTTGTCACTTGTGGTAAAATGTCAAAATCATCAAGAATTTTTTCAATCTTCCCAAAGACTTTCGCCCACCGGGATTCATGCTCGGCTTTTGATATCATCTTGCCTTCTTCATCTGCAAAACAGATGAAATGGATTTCTTTAATACTATGCATACTCATGCCCCCAATACAAAAAATCCTGTTACACTCTGACAAATGTAACTGCAACGACTTAACATAATATTAATTATACTCTTCATCTTCTATTCTGTCAATTTTACATTCCTTTATCCTTCTGGATTTTCCTTGCTATAAGCATTATCTATAGTAACATCAGATTTATCTGGCAAGTGTTAAAATAAATCTTTATAAAAAAA
>DGSM01000093.1 GCA_002393975.1 Clostridiales bacterium UBA4362 | reverse complement strand
ACGTCAATCGTCGCACATAATAAAAGAAGACCACGCTTTAGCATGGTCTCCCCTTTGCAAATCATTACTTCTTTTCTGTCTCGGCACTTCCAAATTTGAGCACATAGGGCTTAATCGGATTATCCTGAAACTTCTTAACTAATTCATCCAACTCACTTCCAAGAAGAATTCCGTCCTTAAGTAATTCATCAACAAGAAAGGCAATAAGATCAGCATTCTCATTACATATTTCCTGAGCACGCTTGAATCCTTCTGCTCTAATCTTTGTGATTTCATTATTAAGTTTCTTTTTCTCTTCATCAGTAAGAAGATACTCTTTTACAGTTCCTCCCCACATATAAGACTGGTTGCTAATATTTTCATCTTCAGCCAAGCCTCCGGAAAGGACCAACATCTCTGCTGTATCACTTGCACTCTCGATATCAGCAGAAGCTCCGGTAGAATACATATGTGTATACAAAAATTCTCCTGTTCTTCCACCATAATCGCAAGCAATCTGATCTAGGTAGTACTCTCTAGTAAGAGTAAGCTGTTTTCCTAACTCATCATAACTTGCAGTGATACCGAGTGCACTAGAAATCGGCAGAATAGAAACAAATGCATTTTTGGAACGTGTGACATTTTTGACCATCTTGGATACGACATAGTGACCAATTTCATGGTAAGCTGTGATAATTTTTTCTTTTTCTTCAGTCTTGTCCATCAACTTAAAATTCAAGTTGTAGAAAGACAGAATATTCTGCTTTGTCACAGCCTTCTGACCATTAATCTTGGCATTCATTACAGCAAAGTTTAAGACATCAATCGTAAGCTCGGGATTCACCACTGTGCTGGCTGCAAGAATCGAACCAGTCATAATGGCAAACCTTATCATATGATCACTTATCGTGATAGCGTTTTCGAGCTCAATTCGCTTGATTTTCTTCGCAAGCAAAACCTTTGTCTCTTCAAACTCAGGTATTTGTACCGGAATAAAATTTAAAAAACGCATCATATCAACGGAAAAATAGCCATTGAGAATGCTGTCAGGAGTAATCTCTCCTATTATTTTAGTATTCCGATAAGCCAATTCTTCAAGAAAGATATCGCTCATATCAGGGAAGTTAATCAAATCTTCAACAAAGTCGAAGTGAAAAATGACTTTATCCCTATTATCATTGACAAATTTCCTGAAAGCTAGATAAAAGGCTTTGTCAAGCGGAAAGTGCTTAGGAATCTCCTTGAGATTGACTTTCAAGATTATCAATCCTTTTAGGGGATTATTATCCTCCAGGATCAATTGCCTTGAAAAGTCTTGAACAATTGTTGTTCTTCCTACACCATCCTGACCAACTAAAATGCAATTGGTTTTTGTCTTAGATGTCATAAATGTCCAGAGTTTATCAAGTTCCTTTTTTCTACCTTCGATAGGCTCGTTATAAATCAGAGCATACCGATCGTACTCATAAACAAGTACTTTTTTCAGTATTTTAGGAATCTTGACTGTGTGCATTGTTTCAAATAAAGATGTTTGTAAAATCGCCTCCTCTACTTGTTGAATTGGTATGATTGCCTCATAGCCTTTGTGACTGACTACAAGAGAGCCTTTTTCTCCTTCTTTAAGCTGTTTAAGCCTAGTCCGGAGAAGCTCAATTGGAAGTTTTAATGCCTTTGTCTGTCCAGCATCGTTCTCTAAGCGAAAAACGACTGACAGAGTATTAGTATTTCTACTCATAATGACTGCCCTCCTTCCAAGTTTCTTGGATAAATTTTATTTTAACACGGAAGTTATGTAAAGTCAAACAAAAAAGCCCTATACATAGGGCTCTTACATGATTTTTTATTATTTATTATGAATATCTATTTGAGTATATGGAACGCTTATATTATTCTTCTCCATAACCTTTAATATAACTCTTAGAGCATCTCTTCTTACTTGCAATTTATCTACAGGGTTACAATCAATTTCTATATAATAATTAATACTTGAAGAATCCAATTTATTAACAGATTTATAAATGCAATCTTTAACCTTTTCATTTTTCTTAACTTCTTCAATAACTTCGTCCACTATTGCTTCTGCTCTATTAAGAGGTAATTCATATGGCATCGGAATCTCTATATAGTTCTTTTCTGAAACTACTTGAACTTCTTCTAACTTTCTATTAGCAATAGAAATAATATTTGAAGTTTTAATATCTTGTATCTGTGTTGTTTTAAGGCCAATTACTAATACTTTTCCTTCAATATCATTATATTTAACAACATCTCCAACATGAAAATAATTATCAGATACTAAACTACTTCCTCTAATAATATCTTTTAACCAATCTTGAATAGCAAGACCAACTACAACACTTACTATTCCAAGCCCTGCAAATAGTGAAGTAACTTTTACTCCATTTACTTCTAATAATGCTAGCGCTGTAATAATTATAATCACATATCTTAATATACTTCTAAATAATCTAAAATATGTTGCTCTTTTTTTCTTGACCTCATCACCATTTTTGTATAGCTTTTCACTTTTAGCAAAAATATGTAAGATTATTTTATAAACAATAATAGCTAATATAATTATTATAAGTGAAATACCTAACTTAAAGTAAATTGTATTTTGATATTTTTCAATAAATTCTTGCATATGTTCTCCTAAAAATTATTTAAATATTATACTCTGTTTCATAATGACTTATTATTTCATAAAATCTTTTCTTTTTGAATTCAGAATTGCTTGTATCTACAAATTCGACATCTTTCGACAAATCTCGACTCTTCTCGACATTTTCCAACATGTTTCGGTTTTCTAATTCTTCTTTTATATGTTTAGTAAGCGCTTCAGCTCCATAGAAGAATTTTATATCTCCACCTAGTTGTTCAACAATTCTATTTTTTACAAATGGGTAATGCGTACATCCTATAACTACATTTTTAATTTTGTCGGTATAAGGTGACAAATATTTGTTCAGAATCTTGTCTATTCTTTTTTCATCTCCATCTTCTATTGCGTCTGCAAGTCCAACACAAGGAATAATCTCAGTTTTATGGTTATTATATTTGCTATACAATAGATGAAATTGTTCACTTTTTATAGTTCCTTGAGTAGCTAAAATAAGAGTTGGTTCATCATATGCATAATCATAAACCATTTTATATGCTGGCTCTATTGCAAATATTAAAGTATCTTTATATTCCTCTCTTAATCTATTTGCCATTTGAGTACTTGCCGTATTACATGCAATAACTATACATTTAACATCTCTAGATAATAAGTAATCCACATTATTTTTACAAATTGTGTATAATTCTTCAGGATTTTTTTCTCCATATGGATTATTTGCTGAATCACTTAAAAACAAATAATCTTCATTTGGCATAGCTTTAAGCATCTCGGTTAAAACTGAAGCTCCTCCAATTCCAGAATCAAACACTCCTATTTTTTTCATATATTATCACTCTTCTTTCTCAATATGTCTTTTATTACTTCTCCAGCAATTATAAGTCCTGCCACAGATGGCACAAAGGAAATACTTCCCGGAGTTCTTTTATCTTCGTTTCTTTTTATTGGTTCTTCTTTTGAATATACAACTTTTAATGAATCTATTCCTCTTGCTCTTAATTCTTTACGCATTACTTTAGCCAATGGGCATACACTCGTTTTATAAATATCTGTAACCTCAAATCTTGTTGGGTCTAATTTATTTCCTGTTCCCATAGAGGAAATAACAGGCACACCCAAAGCTTTAGCTTGTTGAACTATTTCTATTTTAGCTGTTACTGTATCAACACAATCCACAATATAATCAATTGAATTGTCTAAAATTCCTTTACTATCTTTCGTAAAGAATTCCTGAAAGTCTTTTACTTCACATTCTGGATTAATTGATAAAATTCTGCTTTTTTCAACCTCAACCTTAGGCTTCCCTATTGTATCATGAGTTGCAATTAATTGCCTATTTATATTTGTAATATCTACCTCATCATGATCAACTATTATTAGCTTTCCAATTCCAGCTCTGGCCAGACTCTCTGTCACATAAGAGCCTACTCCTCCTAGTCCAAATATTGCAACCTTGCTATTTTTTAGAGCTTCTACTCCATCATTTCCAATTAATAATTTTGTTCTATCATCTTTACTTGGCATCTTTATTTCCTTTTCCATTTGTTAAAAGTTCTTGGTCTTCTCCAAAGAAATTTCTTTTATTAAATCCCGCAGTCATAAATCTAAAAGCAGCTTTTCTGTTTGTAAGCCAATTAATCTTAACATTATTCTTAGTATTTGAAACCATTTTATCTACTAAGAATTTTCCAACAGTCTCCGGAGTATCTCCTAAAATGTTATATACTTTTTTAGTTTTTTCAGCTAGCTCTATTTTATCATTTCCTAGTGAATGCGTAGTAAACTCAGTTATCATTATACCAGGGCTAAGTTTTCCAACTATAACACCTGTTTCTCTTTCTTGTGCTTCCTGGGCTAAGCCTTCTGTAAAATAAGTCACAGCCCTTTTACTTGTTCCATACAAGTTAAGACCTAACATATGAGCATCATTAGAGCCATATCCTTCTATATTATAGATTGCTCCACTTTTATTCTTACTCATTTCTTGCATTGCCACTTTAGAACCATAGATAGTTCCTTTTAAATCAACATCTATAAGTGTATTTATTTGCTGTTCTGTCAAATCCCATATTGCCTCTTGTGGTTGATTTACTCCAGCATTGTTAATCCATATATCTACTTTTCCAAATTTATTTATAGCAAATTTCATTAAGTTTTGAAGATCTTCTAGCTTTGTAACATTACAAATCGTATACTCTACTTTACCTTCTGAATCAATTTCTTCTAGTTGTTCTTTTGCTTTTATAAGGTTTTCTTCTTTTAAATCACTTATTACAACATTAAATCCATAATCTCTTCTAAAGAACGTTGCCATATTAAAGCCAAGCCCTCTAGCACTTCCTGTTATAACGACAGTCTTCATTTGTTTCTCCTTACAACTTATTCTAAGCCTATATTATCACAAAACACTTTATTTTTAAAGGATTTTATGCTATAATAATATAGCAACTTTTGGTAAAACAAGTATAAGGAGGAGTGCTCATGATAAAAGTTGTAAGCACATTGAAAGATGTTGATGGTAAAGATCCTTTTATTGTCGGAACACATAATGGGATATTCCACTCTGATGAAGTGGTCGCTTGCGCAATTCTTTATTTGCTCAAGCCCACAAATCAGATGTGGATTCTTAGATCCCGGAATCTTGATGAGCTGAAGAACTGCAATATAGTCGTTGATATCGGAGGTGGAGACTTCGATCACCACATCTCTGGATTCAACAAAAGGCGTCCAAACGGCATTATGTATGCCTCAGCAGGTTTGGTTTGGGAAAAATTCGGTATCGATATCTTAAACCTGTTCAGAAGTATCTATTTCTCCAAATATGATGTTGACTTGAACATGGTCTACCAGATACTCGATGATGAGGTAATATCCGTTGTCGACCGCGAAGACAATGGAGTTCCTTGCGATTTGCCAAATGTTTTTTCCTTCATCCCTGACTTCAGACCTTTGTGGTTTGAAACTGATCCGATTGCCTTTAATGTGCAATTCGAATTTGCTCTCAAAGCAACCGCTGACATTCTGGAAGCAACGCTTAAAGCATGTATGGCTAAAGTGGTTACAGAGAAAGTCCTTCGGGATAACTGGATGGATTATGATCTGTTCCACGATGGGATTTTGGAAATTCCTTCACAGACCATGGACTGGGTTGATACAGTCATTGGTTTCAATCTTTCTGTCCCGTGTGAATTCGCGAAAGTCAATTTCGTGATGTTCCCTTATCCGGCTGGAGGTTGGGCTGCACAGTGTGTGCCCCCTTCTTTCGATGATAAGTTTGGTCAGAGGATTTCTTTCCCCAAAGCTTGGGCTGGCAAGACAGATGATCTTCCTGCTATCACAGGCGTTCCTACAGCAACCTTTTGCCATAATGGGTGCTTCTTTGTAAGAGCCCAGGAAAAGGATGATGTGACCGCATTGTGTAAACTTGCAATGAACCATTAACAGTTTTTCGCCATCCTAAAACCGGAGGTCCCATAAATGGGATCTCCGGTTATTTTTTATTATATTATATTTATATATATTCTTTTATATTTATGCAGCCAGTCATTTATCACAAGAAAAATTAATAAGTGTTCCCCTATCTTCATAGCCAACCTTTTTATAAACTCGATTTGCTTTAGCATAATTGTAATCTGTATAAAGAAGTGGCTCTACTCCTTGTGCTATTAATTTATTAGTCATCTCAAAAACTAGATTAGATGCATAACCATTATTTCTTTCAGCAGGCGGAGTATATACATGTCCAATTTTTCCAAGACTATCATATCTTGATACTCCTGCCATGCATACTATTTTTCCATCATTGTTTCTCCATACGTAAAAATCATGTGATGAATATAATTCTTTGATTTCTCTAGAAGCTTCCACATAGTCAATTGGTGTCGCTCCATCCATATTATTTATATCATCAATTAAAAATTCTATTAAAGTTTCTTCATCTTCTAATTCGGGTCTATCAATATAGCCATCTGTTAATAGTGGCTCTATTGTTTTTTCGCATAATAAAAAACCAATTTCAAATCCATCATCATTCATTGGTTTAAAGTTATCTTTTTGAAGCATTTCGAACAATTCTCTTTTACAATCGAACTTTTTGGTTCCATTAATAAACATTCTTATTCCACTTTCGATTTCTTTAAGAATGCTTGTATTGATGTGGTCTTTACTCCAAATACAAGTAGGAATATTTTCGGCGCCTCTACAAAAAATGTAGTTTTCTTCATCACTGAAGAGCTCAAGCGTGCTACGACCAAGGTTTTGACATAATAGATAAAATTTCTGTCTGTCCTTTTTAAATGCTTCGGATTCAAAAACTTTATTACTAGGTAAAATCTTTCTTAGCATATTTTTTGCTTCCTTTTATTAAATTTTATCTATAATAACATTTTTTGCCAGTTTTTGCAAGCTTTTTGTCGAAAAACGTCATAAAAAAATCTGGCTCAAAGCCAGATTCTTCTTGCTATATAGCGTTTTGTTAAGCAACTGCTATCATAAATGGTATCATAAACATTACAAAGATAATAGATATCAAAAATAAAGACAAATAGAAAAAGACTCCACCTTTCTCTATACTTTTTTGTTCCTCTTTACTCTTTTTATATCTTATAAAAGAAATAATAAGTAATACTAATGAAACAAATGGCATAACATATAAAAAATCACTTGCACGTTCTTTTAGCTCTTTTTCTTCCAATGTATAATTCAATTCGTTTACACTTGTAGAAACTATCGCCTCTCCATTTCTAATACCTTTGCTATTCATATTTATTACTATAATTGATGCTATTATTTGCAAAACTATTATAATAGTGCAAATAAACTTGGAATATTTATTCATTAATTCGCTCCAATTATTTAGTATACAACTTAGTTTTTAATTCATTCCATACATTGTTAGTTCTCTCTAAAGTTGCATAATCTTCTTCAACATTTTTATCACATTCTTCTAATGCTTTATATACATTTGTAAAATCACAATTCTCATAAATACTATTGATTTTATCAATACTTGCTTCTAGTTTTGTGTATACTTTTTTAATATCTTTTTTATAAGTATCTCTTCCTAATAAATACATTAATAATGGCTTATATTTTATCCATCCCAAACAGCATTTATAAAATCTTTTATCAACAGATGATTCATTAGATTTAATAAGTCTTAATTCATCTGGGAATTCTCCATCTTGAATTTCTGTATATTTTAAAAATCCATCATGGAAATGATAAGCAGGAACTTTTAAAACTTTACAATCAGAAAGTCCTAATGAGAAAAATGTATCTTCTCCTCTAGCACCATCTGGATTAAAGAAAGCTGGAATCTTGTCAACATGGCTTAAGTTAATACATAAAGTTGATCCTGCAACGAATTTTCCGCCATTATTTTCTTGTAATTCAAACATTCCTTCTCCATCAGCTATTTTAGGATCAGCAAAAGTAACACCATTGCTATTTTCGTATTTCTCTTTAACACTCTCCCAAGTAACAATCTCATTACTTATACCTTCAATAAAGTCAGAAATTGCTTGTTCATCTTCCTCTTTTTCAAATTTCATGTATGGTATAGGTGATATATATCCACAATGATATCCTATAGTAACATCTGCATCATAGTTCTCCATAGCTTCTATATGTTTTACAACATTATCTTGCATCTTCCATGAAACAGTTCCATCTTCATTTTTCAAACATGCAACAGGATATTCATCGTCATCCCAAAAATATAAATAATTCATATTATCTGAATATGCTTTGTAAAGTACGGTATTTCTTCCCTTTGCATGTCCTCTTCCTATAATAAGGTTTACTTCTTCATCATTTAATTTGTATTTTTCTTTAATTTTATCTTTCATTTCAGTAATCACATCTGGTGTTATGTATGTAACTGTTATACTTGGTTCTGTAAAAACTTCTGGTACTAATTTATAAAAGTCTTCTTTTTTTGTTCCTTGATATTCTGTATCATATAAGATATAGAATGTAATATTTGTATTTCTATAAAAAGATTGTACTTGCTCTTTTATATATTTGTAATATGAATTAATCACATTACATACATTAGATCTACCTGTAACAAAACCTATTCCAATATTCAAATGACTAAGCATTGTTCCTCCATCTAGACTTCATAATCTGCAATATTGCGATAGTAGCTATCAATTTTCTTCATGGTCTCATCCCATGAGAATTTTTTTGATTCTTCAACTCCTCGAGCTGCTAATTCTTTTCTATAGTCTTCATTGTTGATTAAATACTCTATTTTATTTACGATATCGTCAATATTATCTTTTTCAATTAATAATGCATTTTCTTTATCATGAACAAAGTCCATGTTTCCGCCATTATTAGTTGTTATAACACAAGCTCCGCAAGTCATTGCCTCTAATACTGGTAAGCAAAATGACTCATATCTTGAAGCGCACACATATATATCGGTTTTTCTTAATGTATCTCCAATAACTTTTTGTTCTGGATTTACAATAACCGCTTCTTTATTTATATGTGGCATTGTTGGACTGATCCAATTAAGATTTATATCATAACCTTTTTCTCTAACAATTCTTATTGCTTTTAATATATCTTCAATTCTTTTAAAAGTTGCATCTTCTGCACCTATAATTGTAATCTCAGTTTTTTCATTTAACTTATGAGGCTCATAATAAAAGATTTGCTCATTTACCGCATTAGGAATAATCTCGCTATCATGTCCATAAATTTCTTTTATCTTACTTGCTGCATATGAAGAAACTGTATATACAAATTTAGTAACATCAAATTGTTTTTGTATATAGTTTTTAGTTCTTTCATCAAGTCTATCTAAATCAAATAAATGATAATCACCTTGCTCAAAATAAACTACTGGAGCAATATTTTGTTCTATTGCTTCATACATTTCTCTCCAATAGGTAACTACTATAACATCACATTTCTTAATTGCAGAACAAAGAATTGTATCCCATGGTACTTGTGTAAAATGAATACCTTCTTCTAGTGGAAACCATGTTGGTCTTGGGAAGTGAGAGATTATACTTACATCATACCCCATTTTTACCAAGCGATTAGCTTGTTGTAAAATAATCTTAGAACCTCCACAAACTTCTGTCCAAGTCATTACAAAAGTAACTGACATAGTATCATGTTTTCTTGGATTATACTTCAACTCTTGTGGTTTAGCATTGGCTAAACGTTTTTCTCTTTCGTTGAATTCTATTTTTCGTAATTCTTCTAGATTTTCTATCAAATTTGTCTCCTTGTCTCCCTAAAACAAAAAATTGGTGACCTTATCTATTATACTACAAATCATTAAAAAAGTAAAATTATGTAACCGTATGATTACTGGGCTTGCTTTCTCGCAATATAATTAATAATATCCTGAACCTCTTTTAATTCCTTTGAATCATCTCTTGGAATCTTAAGCTCGAATTCCTTTTCAAGTTTTAAGACTATGGAAATTGCATCTAACGAATCTGCTTTAAGGTCTTCGACTATTCTTTGTTCTAAAGAAATTTCTTCCTTTTTTAAAACATTGCACAATATATTCTTAACCTTAGATTCAATTGATTCATCATTATTTACTGTTTC
>DGSM01000039.1 GCA_002393975.1 Clostridiales bacterium UBA4362 | reverse complement strand
AATACTATTGGACGAATTTGGTTGAACTTATCCATAAATATCTCCTTTTTATAATTATCTACTCGCTTTTCTCTTCCTTAGTCTCTTTAAAGAATTCCACAAAGTTGACCATTGGCGTAATTATTGGTGGAATATTTGCAAGTCCTGTTGCAGTATATACATATGATCTAATTAAATGAGATAGTGTAGTTGCTCCATTGATTTTTAGCATTCTCTCAAATTGTTCTTTGTTAGTTTTACCACTCTCAACAAATAATCCAATCATTGATATGTGAACAGATGCTTTTTCCGTTTCCTTTACACCTGCTTTGATATCATTAATTAGCTCTATCTCTCCTATATATTTTTCTTTATCTTTTTTTATGTTAATAATTCTAAATCCTAATTGTCCAGAAATTTTCATTTCTTGTTGCTTTTCAAATTTTTCATTTACATGTATGTTAAAATCTTTCACAAAACTATCCTGCAACTGGAATGATGCTTGAATCGTATTCTGTTTCATATAATTCTCCCTCCTCCTCTCTAACAAAGTTACTTTTATACAAAAGATCTTCATCAAGATCAAATTCAAAAGAATAACTTCTAATGTTATTTAAAGCATACTCTTTTGAATACATGTCATTTAAATTTTTAATTATATTTTGTAAAGTATCTACAAATAATTCCGAAGATTCTGTTAATCTTCTAGAAATCTTATGAATTTGTTTAAATGTTGGATTATAATTTCCACTCTCAAGTTTAGATACCATTACTTGATCTATATCTAGAATTTTCGCTAGTTGTTTTTGAGTAAGTTTATGTTCTTTTCTGTAATCCTTTATGCTTTTTGAAATTTCATATAGTATTTCTTCATATTCTATTATTTCTTCTGCCATTTGTGTATCAGCTTGTATCTCAACATTTGATAAATCTACTAATTTGTTATAATTAATCTTCATTTTATTCCTCTATCAATCCTTCTAAAATAGTAATTGCTCTTTCTATATTTTTGTTATATGATTTTTTTCCAATTCTTTTGTCTCCATCTTCATTAAATGCACATAATATGATTGTATCATCATTTATTTTTTCTTCTGGTACAATAAAAATACATCTAAGATTTGATGTATTTCTGTATTCGTATCTTCTAAGTTTTATTCCTTTTATTCTTCTTCGTTGTTGCATATTAAGTTTTAATATTTCAAATTTATTGAAGTTATCAAAGTCTTTTCTTATGAAATCTTTATAAAATACTTCTATAAATGCATATATATCTGTCTTTACTAATTTTAATAAATCTTTGGTTGCTTCTTCTGTACATCTAATATTTTTCTTTTGTAAACTTTTAATCATTAATAGTATAGAAGAATTTTTAGTCATTAAGCTATTAAATTACCGCCTTTCATTAGTATAACTTATAAGTTATATTTTAAAACATTTTTTACAAAAAATCAATACATATTAAAAGAAAAAGTAGCAAAAAAATTCGACAATTCTTTTACTACTTTTTATTCTTCAATACATATTAATTACTAATAGTCCTTTTAATTATTATAAGATGCGTTTTCTTTTGGTGTTAGCACTATTTAGAAAATAATTTAATAATATCTTTCATTTCTTTTATAGTATCAGCTACTTCTTCATTCATATTCCATACAGCATCTTCACTTAATACTCCTGCTTTTATGTTAGATATCTTACCTGATTCAAAATCTTCTTTATCTTTAAATCATTCTTTACTACCATAGTATTTATTTAGTAATTCTATTTTCTCTTTAATACTTTTAAATTCTTCTAATGCTTTAT
Organism: Clostridiales bacterium UBA4362; assembly: GCA_002393975.1. GTDB lineage: Bacteria > Bacillota > Clostridia > TANB77 > CAG-508 > CAG-793. The sequence goes on along the minus strand of DGSM01000039.1, from coordinate 16,904 downwards.
TAGTATTAGCAATAGTAGAACTTATGCTATCTAATAGTTCTTCGTTTTCAGTAATACGGTTGGTTTGCATGGTGGCCTCCTAATAATATCAAATTTTAAATAGTTTCATCCTTTTTGTCTTCACTTTTTTGAGGCAATGATTTCATTAACAAATCAAAATCACTTTCAAGTTCTTTCATTTCTCTTTGTCTATATATTTTGAATTCTTCTTCTGCCTTTTTTATAGCTTCTTCATGTGATATTTTTCCAGTACCTTTTAATACTTTTCTTCTAGTAAGTATTATTAAATTGTCTAATTCTTCTATCCAATCCTTCATTCTCATCGGTCTTTGCTCTAGAGCTTGTAATTCTGCATCATCTAAGAATTGAGACACTAATAAATTTAATCTTTTAAGTTCTATTTCTGATAAATAGTTTTTAGCTATTTTAACATCATCAATAGTTACATAATCACCTTTAAAATTAGTCATTCCAACAAAAGGCTTTTCATTATCTACTCTATTATAAATTACTTCTGCAGCAGTTTGTTCATGTACGGCATAGTGAAGTTTATTTTGAACTGTTGAAAAGAAAGTTTTAGTTAACTCACTTCTGGGATCATAATCTATGCTAGTGGCATAGATATCTGTTACTTGTTGATAAAAGTTTCTTTCACTAGAACGAATATCTCTGATTCTTTGGAGTAATTCTTTAAAATATCTATTGCCACCTAATTTTAGTCTTTCATCATCCAATATGAATCCTTTTTGAATGTATTCATGTAGTCTTTTAGTAGCCCAGACTCTAAATCTAATAGCTACTTCTGATTGAACTCTATATCCTAAAGCTATTACCATATCTAGATTATAATAATCAATATTCCTTTTAACGCTTCTCTTTCCTTCGTTTTGAACTTGTAAGAATTTCTTACAAGTTGAATCTTTAGGTAATTCATTATCTTTATAAATATTAGATATATGCATCGTAATGTTCTCTCGAGATGTTTGATAAATATCTGCTAATTGATTTTGTGTAAGCCATATATCCTCATCAATAAATTTTACATCTACTCGAGTAACTCCATCTTTATCTTCATATATTAGAATTTCATTATTATTCTTATTCAAAAGAATCCTCCTTAAACAATTTAATCTATATATGATAGATTTAATAGAATTATATTGCCATCATTCTATCATGTCAATAGTTTGTCGAACGATTGTTTGCGTTTTTACCAAAAGAATTTTTATATTTAACACATACAATATACATGTTAAATTTTTAGTGTTTTTTTAACATATTCGTTTTATATGTTAAATATTTTATTATTTATTTCACATATAAACCAAGCTCCGGATATTACATCCGGAGCTTGGTTATCCTATATGAAATTTTAAATTAAATCAGTTAGTGGCCACCACGGAATCCTCCGCCAAAGGTGCCGCTGTGGAATCCTCCATATGAGCTGTGGCTCATACTAGAGCTGCTGTGATGGCTGTAGCTTGAACGACGATGATAGCTGCTGTAATCACTTTGAGCATTTGAATGGCGATTAACCAGCTTGTTCACAAGTGCTAACGTAATCCATGTTCGTACATAAGACGGGAGTCCATTGTAATAATTCAATGTTTTATTGTACGAATCAAAATGATGTCTGTCATCACTATATGAACATGTTTCTTCAATCATTTTTGTTGCTTCTGCTGCTTTCTGCTTTGCAAGTTCGTCCAGTTTTTCTTTTGCAGAATCCATATCGATTGTTACAAAAGATTTCTCTATGTCTGACATTCCATTGTAGGTATCAAACATCTGGCAATAATCATCCAAAGTTTCAGCAGAGCTAAACTTAGTTGAAAAACGTTTAGCTGTTCCTTGAGCTAAGTAAATTGAGATTTTTTTATTAATATCTGGATCTACTGCTAAAGCATTATTTCTCCAGGTTTCAACCTTGGATTTTTCTTCTTCCAAGGTTCTATAATCTCTTTCTTTTACTCTTAGTCTTGTTTCTACAGTGTCATTAAGTGAATTAAGTGCTTTAATCTCTTCTTTCAGTTTATTAGTAACAGTTTTATACCTATATACTAATTTTCCTAAAAGTAAAACTAAGGTTGCTTCAGCTACATACCGTAAGATCTGCAGAAACCTACTTTTTTCTGCCTGTTTTTGTGCAACGATTTCATCTGCATGAATCAGATTGTATTCACTTTCCAAAAGATATGTTACTACCTGCTGGAAGCTTCCAGCAATCCAGGAAGTATCTGTCTTAAAGTCATGATATGTTCCTTCTATGATTCCAGAAATTTTTGATTCTGAGAGTTCTCCTTGCACATTATAATGTACACCATAATAGCCTTCTGCTTCCTTGTAAAAAGAGAAGACAATCATAATGCTATTTTCTTCTGGCATTACCTTTTGGTATACAGCTTCTGCCATATAATTTGCATGTTTCTGGTTACAGTCTTTCTCATCGATCATTTCAATGTACAAACCAATATTGTAAATACCGAGCCGTTTTCCCTCTGCCTTAATAGTAGCTGCATCTTCTGCTGTAAGAAGATTATCATTATCGACCAACACCGTTTCAGTCGGTGTATCTTTGCTCTTTACCGTAATGCCCCTGGATTCGATATAAATCTCTTCCGCATGGGCTGTAATCGGTACAGCAAAGATGGCAAGTGCCATAAGACAAATGATTAACAGTTGCCACAATTTCCGATCTTTCATTATTCGGACCTCCTTAAATTAAACAACAATGCTGCATAACACCTAGAAGCTTTAGAAAGTTATCCTTCCTATTTAAGAAGCTACAAAAGTGTGTATATCTATTATAGCACAATTTGGCGGTTTTTCAAAATTTTACTCTTTGTATATTAGTATTTATTTGTAAAAATTGGTAATATATGTTATAATGGTTATGTAAACAATGTAATATTTGCACATTGAAAGGGGTACAACTTTATGTTAGGAAAAATCATCATAGTGTATATCATTATTTCTCTCATTGTCGCTATCGTTGACTTGTCAAGACTTGCTGAGCAAGAGAGATACTTTTCCGAAATCCCTTATGGGGACCTGGAGTTTCACGAGCCCAAGCGGATATTGGGCATGCACAATATAATATTCATTCCAAGTCTCCTGTTTATTTTCATCTGGATAAAGATCGTGAAGTTCATTAACAAGCGGTTCTTTTAATCCAGAGCAAAGCCAGGTAGCTTTCGGCTACCTGGCTTTTGTTTTAATCTTTCATATATAAGTCTCTTGTATATACTTTATTCTTTACTTCAGCTAATTCATCTTCAAATCTATTTGCTAAGATTACATCTGATTTTGAAGCAAAATCTTTAAAATCTTTTATAATTTTGCATCCTAAAAATTCTTCGGTCTTAGCTGTTGGTTCATATATTACAACATTATATTCTTCAGATTTTAGTCTTTCTATTATTCCTTGAATAGCACTTTGTCTAAAATTATCAGAATCCTTTTTCATTGTTAATCTATATATTCCAACTGTATCTGGATCTTTATCCATTATAGTTTGAGTAATATATCTTTTTCTAGTTTTATTAGCTTTAACTACTGCTTTAATTAAGTCTTGTGGTACTCCTTCATAATTAGCTAATAATTGTTTAGAATCTTTAGGAAGACAATATCCACCATAACCAAATGAAGGATTATTGTAGTAGTTTCCTATTCTTGGATCCAAACATACTCCATCAATGATGTCTTTAGCATCTAAATGCTTAATTTCTGCATAAGTGTCTAACTCATTAAAGTATGCTACTCTTAATGCTAGATAAGTATTAGAGAATAATTTTACTGCTTCTGCTTCAGTTGAACTCATAAACTTAGTTGGAATTTCTTCCTTTAAAGCTCCTTCTTTAAGCAGATTAGCAAATTCTCTAGCACTCTCAGATTTCTCTCCTACTATAATTCTAGAAGGATATAAATTATCATATAATGCTTTTCCTTCTCTTAAGAATTCCGGACTAAACATTATATTTTCAAAGTTATATTTCTTCTTTACTTTTTCTACAAATCCAACTGGTATAGTAGACTTAATAACAATAGTAGTATCAATTTTCATCTCTACTACTTTTTGAATTACATCTTCTACTGAAGATGTATCAAAATAATTCTCTACATCATCATAGTTTGTAGGAGTACAAATTATAATATATTTTGCTCCTTTAAAAGCTTCCTTATGATTTAAAGTAGCCTTTAAATTTAAATCTTTATTCTCCAAAAAATCTTCTATCTCTTTATCCTTGATAGGAGATTTTCCCTTATTGATTAAATCAACCTTCTCCTGAATGACATCTAGTGCCATTACTTCGTTCTTTTGACTTAGCAATACTGCTAAGCTTAATCCTACGTATCCTGTTCCAGCTACCGCTATCTTCATAGGTTACGTCCTTTCCTTTGAATATGTGGTGATAATATCACGGAACAATAGAAATTGCAATAAGTAGAAAGCATAATTTGTTGATATGTTTTAGTTCTAGTATCAGCACTATTATCCATAGAGGTATTTTTTATCGAAATAGTCTTTTGTCTCTTATAAATCTTTACTTACTAATTTACTATCTTTTCACAACTTTTTCAAACTGTTTCTTTATTTCCATTACTTCCAAGCAATATTTTTTACAATTAATAATTTCAAAATAACAAACTTATAGTTTTAGATCCATCTTTTTCTTAAATAGTCTGTACTATAAATAAAAAAATCATTTGATATCATACAGTTTCATACATTTTATAGAATGAGTTCCAATTAATTGTTTAAATACTTTTCATAACATCAATATTCAAATTCCTTAATTAATTTTTTTATGCCTTTTATTAATCATTTCATTAGAAATATCTAACATATTTCCCCAATCATTTAATAAATAATCTGGAGATATCTTCATATAGCCCGCAGTCGGAATAAAAGTCAGTTCAGATAAATATATCTTATCCCTTACCTCATATAAATCAACCCTAACAAAAGGAAAATCTTTTGAAAGCTGTTTACTAACTCTTACCATTTCTTCAAAAATTTTCGGTTTTTTTATTGGTTTGTCATAATTTGGATGTTCCCCTAGTGTACAATTAATATGATTAAACTCTATATCAAAAAAATCAATGTACTTATCAGCAACAAATCCTTTTTCGTTCCATTCATCATTACTAATATACATTATTTTAGGTTCTCCATTAAAGCAATAAAACTTGTATGTTTTCACATCACCTAAAAACTCTTCTACAATTATTTTTTTATTTATATACTTATATTGTATTTCTGCAGCAATTTTCCAAAAGTCAGTATTTAACCACTTTTTCAAGGTATTGTTAGTCTCTTCAATATTTAATTCACTTTTATCTTTAACAATAATATTGTATCCACAACCATGATTGCATTTTATAACAAATTGATTTGGTAAATCTTTGTAATTTATTATATCTGGGCTATCATATACTCCATATAGCTTAGCAACATTTATATCATTAAAATTACTAATATAATCTCTGACTTTGTATTTGTCTGCACACATAGTAACTAAATCGTTATTATTATAAGTATACAGTTTTAGCCATAATAATTTTTCATTTATTGTTTTTGGATTATTCAAATCCAGTTTCTTTCTAAAACTCATATAATAATTGATCTTAGTTTCAAGTTTTGGAGAAACAATTGTTAAAAATTTTTTCATTAATGCTTTCATTCTTTATCATACTCCTCTTTTTTCTTGTGGATTTTACTAATAGTGTTTAAAACCAGTTCTTTGATTATTTCATTTTTCGAAATAATAGTATAAATAGATAAAAGTAAAGTATAAATTAATCCTCCGGTAACTATTTTTATTATTAATCCGAGAATAGAATACTCAATAGTTAAATTTAATACACTAATAATTGCAAACATAATTAATCCTATAATAAAAAAAGGTATGCAATTAAACAAATATTTCAAAATTGGTATTTCTTTTGAAACAACTCTATTTTGTAGAACAAATATTGTAAAGTATGATAATACTGTTCCTAACGCTGCCCCTTTTGCACCAAGTTTTGGTATTAGCATAAAATTAGCTATAAGATTCACAACTGATGCAAGAATCACCGCTATTAAATATTCTTTATCTCGTTCTTTAGGAATTAAATACTGGCTTCTTATTACTCCATTCCATGACATAAGCGTAATACACACTGACATAATCATAATTATATAGCCACTTTCAATAAATTCTTTTCCCCAAAAAATAGTAGAAAATTCTTTAGCAATTGCCGCAATCCCAAATGAAATAGCACTAGCAGCAATCATAGAAATATACATTGATTTCTCTATATATCTCTTAACCTCTTTATCCTTATTTTTTGTTATCAAATCTGTCATCTTGGGTAACATTACTGTTCCCAGTGCCATAATGAAACCACATGGAAATTCTATCAGTTTCCATCCATTTTCATAATAACCTAATTGGTCTAGCATATTCATTTTACCTAGCATTAATTTGTCCATGTAGCTATAAATGGCAATAGCTAAAGCAGCTCCAAATAATGCCAGCATTTTTTTTGTGTGCTTAAATATTTCTTTAAAAGATGTTTTTACGAGCTTTACATACTTGAAAGCAAAAGGCCATAGTATGATCTGACTACAAAGTGTTCCGATTGCCATTATCAGTGTATATATGTATAAATCTTGTTGCTTTTTGACTAAAACAAAAATTAATGCACAATTTAATATCTTTATTATTGCATTTCGTATTGTAGGTGATTTAAAATCTTCTTCACCAAAAAAAAGCCAACTAATATCTATAAGATTAGCAATAATAAAAATCATTTGTATAATAGCTATAATTTTATTAGTCTCAATAAATAATAAAACATAAATAACATAAAAAAGCATAACGACAATAGATAATAAAGTGTGTAAGTAAAATAGACTGGAAAATTCTTTGTTAAGTTTTTTTTTGTTATCACGATTTTGAGCCACAATTCTGTTTCCGTAATTAGCAATTCCAAGGTTTGCAAATAGTATAAAAAATGTAACAGTTGAAAAAGCATACGAATAAATTCCAATTTGTTCTGCACCTAATACTCTAGCAATATACGGAGATGTAACAAATGGGAGCAATGAAATTAATACTTGATAGCCAAATTGATAAAAGAAGTTCTTCTTTACGCTTCTTTTTTTAGACATTACTCTTCTCTTCTTTCTTTAATTGGTATATTTTTAAAAATTGGGGACTAATTTCATCCCAAGTAATATTTTTCTTTTCTACTTTTTTCAAATTCATATTTAAAGCTTTTTTTATAGCTTCAGTCCATTCCTCAACATCCCAGTTGTTACAAATGATTCCATTTTTTTCGTTAATAAGTGTACTAGAGCCCCCATTCATAGTCGTTATTATTGGTAAATTGAAGTATAAAGCCTCTAGTAGTACCATTCCAAATATTTCATATTTTGTAGTCAATACAAAAACATCACTGCAATTATATAATTCCGGCAATTCCTTTTGTGAAAGTGAACCAAAATATATGATACCATTCTGCAAATTGTGTGTGTCTATATAATTTTTACATAGTTTTAGATAATCTTTTTGCCCCTTGCCTACAAGTATTAATTTAAGATTTTTGTTGTTTATATATAACTTTCCAAATACTTCTAGCAAAAACAAAATATTTCTTCTATCTTCTATTTTTCCTACATATAATATATATTTTTCATTTAGTTTATTAAGTTTAAGATTTTCGACATCAGCATTCTTTTCAATGTTAGAAAATCTCTCAGTATCTAATCCTACTCCAATAGTCCAAATATTTTTAAAGCCCTTGCTGATGAGAAAGTCTTTAGCAAGATTACTCTTGGCAATTATTTTAACTTTCTTGTAATTTTGATTAAAAGCAAAAAAGAGGTCTGATATCAAGCATTTAACACGATATCTTTTTGTGTACTTACTATTATATGGCCCATGATAAATAACTAGTTTATCCTTCAATACTTTATATAATTTCAAGTTTGCAATTTGGTCATATTCTGTACTTTGAACAACATCATATTCTTTTATAATATCATAAATTTTTTTATCATAAAAACAATTTTTTAATATATTTTTTGCATTCATATAATAAATGCGTATCTTTTTGTTATCTCCTACATAATAGAACTCTTCTCTTGGTTCTTTTTTTGTATATAACACTAAATCACATTTATTTCCTTGTTTTATTAAAGCTTTCGCCAGACCGATTTCCTGGCAATTATAATTATTAATGTCCAGCTCATCGGCCCACATTCTAATTATTAATACTTTCATATTTCCCTTTTCTTAATAATATCATTAATTTCTTAATTATTCGTTTTATGCATATTAGTCATTATATAATATGTGATATACACTATTAGAATTGACAGTAGTGACACTTCAATATTGGCCAGTCCACCTCTAAAAGCATCTATCATAATAATAGCTACATAAATATACCAAAATTTACTTTTGTTCGCTATAGAATATTTTAAATCAAGTTTTCTTCCTATTAAACCTATAAAAAATATTTCTAGAATACTACCTATAAACCCATAGTTTAAATACCCCTCTCCTAATATTGTTGGTGTAATTCCTCCTCCAGAAAAACTAATTCCAATCAAGTCTTTTAACCACAAAGTGAAATCAGGATCCTCTCCTGGTAGTAACATTTTTAAATTTATGAGAAAACTATATCCTTTCTGAAATGGGATCTTTTCAGGAAAAGTCTTATAAATATAGTTAAAGTTAATTGTACCAACTTGTAAATTATCTAATAGAGATGCTATAATTGAAGTTTGTCCTCCCGATGACATCGTTCGAATTACTTGTAGAAAAGATAAAACTAATAATGACAATATTATTAATAGTATTGTATTTTTAATACTAATTTTCTTTTTACTATTATAGACTAAAACCATTATAACTAAAAGTCTAAGAATAGGTGTTCTAGCTCCTCTTATAATATAAATAATGATAAAAATAATCACACTAACTAATAACAAATACTTCTTTTTATTAGTGTTAATATAATAATCAAATAACATCGCTGTGCCTATAACATTAAAGCCAGAAACTAATATCATTATTCCATTTCCTGCAAGAGCCTCTATTCTTCCAACTTCAAGATTTGAAGAAAATAAAAAATATCTGCTTTTATATATATAGATTATATTGGCAATTGTAGAAATTATTATAATAGTAATAGCAAAAAAAGCTTGAAAATTAAGAGCATTATTTTTGGTGTTCTCATTTTTTTCAACTTCATGATTATTTATCTTTATTGAAGGTAAATAATATGATAATAATAACGTTATTAATCCAACGATTGAAATAGGATATTGATATAGTATGCTCTCTCCGTTTATATAATACGATTTATTTCTTAACACATAAAATAATGGTGATAGTCCAAACATTAATGAATACATAAGCAAATATAAGCTTTTAATACTTATTATTTTTTTGTTTTCTTTTAGTAAATATAATAATACTAAAGCCATATATAATATAGAATAAATAATAGTTAATAATGAATTCTTTTCAGAATTAACATTAAATAATAATATAACTATCATCAACAACAGAGCGCAGCTTATTAATGCTATTTTTGTATTTTTTTTCATTAGAGGATTGCCTTCTTTCATATATCACTGTCAAATTAACATTTTTTAATAAGATATTAAAGAATTCATCTCGGTATGGAATCTCAATATTAGATAAATATAAAACATCAAAACCTAACTCCTTGTTAAGACTTCTTTATTTCCTTATTATTTATAAATGACCTTTTCATTCTTGTTTCATTTCTTTATTGTCATATTCTTTATTCCAATTATCATTAGACTCTTTTACTTTTATTCCAATTAATAAAGCTAATGGAATAGCCAACGGATGGACAAATGCAGATTCTGATGTACTCGAAATAATTAGATAACCTAGACATATTATTTTAGACACATAGAAGTATAAATTGTTTTCATCAAATTCTTTCTGTATTTTTTCATAAATATTAAGAATAGCGATTAAATAACAAACAAAACCAATTACTCCAAATTGTCCAAGCACCATTGGCCAAAAAGTATCGCTTATAAAAGATGTTCTTTCTGGTTCTAAGCCATGCACATTTTGCAAATTATAAAGATAGTAAACTTTTGAATAGTTTTGGGCAGACATATATGAACCATAAGTTCCGAATCCTGTGCCAATTGGAAAGTAATCTTTAGCAATTTCTATAGATTTCTTTGTTAATTCACTTCTTGCACTATTATCTGTTTCAATATAATAATAATTGATCTGGTCAAAAGCAACTATTATTCCAATAATTCCCAAAATAGCTAATTTGAATAGGTTAAGTTTAGTTTTCTTTATTAATATATAACTAATAGCTATAATAATAATAAAAGCTGCACCGATAGCTTTCATACGAAGTGTCGTAAGTAAAATACTCAAACACATTATACTAAATATTATTGTATTCTTTTTATTCTCTCTTACTAAAAATAAACTAGCTAACAAGAACACACATGTTGAAGCTAATACTGTTGGATGATTGAAAAATAATTGGTTCGCCATTATTCCAAACCTATATGTTGACGGCCAAATATTCATTATATAATTAAAAATTGTAAGAATAAACAAAACCGAAATGATTAGCTTAATGTTAAATCCTATACTTTTTCCATAATTAATAATTAATGTTTCATTAAATAACTTTCTAGATACGTAATATGCTAAAAAAAACTTAATTACCAACAAGGCATCTGATAATACCACATTTAAAGGTTGATACTTATATAAACAGTTTCCTATAAAACCCACCATTAAAAGAATAAAAAGTGATAAAAACAGTTTAGTGAAATCCTTATTGATAAATATTTTTCCTTTATTTTTGAACAAATAATATAATGAAAGCGGTATAGCAATTAATGAAAAAGCTTCATCATAGTATTTAAACACTGGAAAAATGTCTTGTAAAAAATTTTGTAAAACAAATAAATATAATAATATAATAAACAATATACATCTTGTATCAGTATTTTTTAATTTCATATTATTTTATCCTCATTTGTTTTTCTAAATCTTCTTTAATTATATCTTCGCCAGTTTTATTTTTAAGTTGTTTTTTAGATTCCATAGATAGTCCATCTTTGGCTTCACAACTCAAATCACATGTTGAACATTTATCTAGCTCTTCTTTGGTGACTTTTCCATCTCTATAATCTCTAACTATTTTGTTTTCATACATAGAATATTTTTTCTTAGTCCAGAATTTAATCTTATGCCTTATTACCCACCATGCAGGTTTCCAAATGTATTTATGCATTGCTGGAGATACAGAACCTATCATCCAGCATTGTCTATCACAATGTCTTACTTTTTCTCTAACTTTATCAGCTTGTTCAGAGTTCCACAATTCATCCCAAGTTTGTTCATTTAGATTACCCATAACTTCTTTATCTTTTGTTCCATTACATGGCATTACATCTCCATAAGGATCTATAAAGAAAGTATCAAATGCCATATCGCATGGAAGTAATCTCTTTTGACCATAAATATAGTTAATTAATCCATGATTAAAGTATGCTCTAAACCATTTTTTTGGTGATTTAGAATTTAATAATTCATTAACTAGATTTTCAAAGTTTTGAGCAACCATTGGTCTATCATGAATAATATTCTTTGCTTCAACAAAATAAAAACTATTATGAAGTGATGCAGTAGCAAACTCCATATCCATCTCATTAGAGATATTATATAAAGGAACTAAATCTGGAGCATTTTTATCTTGAACAGTCATTCCAAAGCCAACATCTTTCATTCCCATTTCTTTTAGTTTCTTTAAAGTAGTATAGCCTTTCTTGTATCCATCTTTTAGGCCTCTAATTTCATTATTTGTTTTTTCTAAACCCTCTATAGAAATTCTAATTCCTATATTAGGAAATCTTTTAGCCATAGCTATAATTCTATCAGTAAAGAATCCATTAGTAGAAATAACTATACGATCAGATTTCTTATATAATTCTTCAACTACTTCTTGTAGATCTTCTCTAATAAATGGCTCTCCACCAGTAATATTAGTAAAGTACATTTTAGGAAGTTTCTTTATTGTTTCAATAGATATTTCTTCATCTGGTTTAGATGGACATTTATATCTATTACACATAGTACATCTAGCATTACATCTATACGTTACTATAACTGTACCATTTAATTTTTTCTCTGCCATGTTGTTATTTCTCCTTAATAACTTTATTATAAATACTCATTAAATCATTATAATATTTAAATCTCGAATATTTTTCTCTAGCTAATTCTTTTGACTTCTTTGAAAACTCTTTTACTTTTTTAGGATTTTCAAATAATTCTTCCATCTTTTCTGCTAGTTCATCTATTTTATCATATTGATAAATATAACCATTGTTATTATTTTCAACTAATTCTGGTATTCCTCCCATATTAGAACCTATAATTGGTTTTCCTATGGCTAAAGTTTCTAATACAGAATAAGGACAATTCTCATACCATATACTAGGAACTACTACAAATTTACATTTTCTTGTAACTTCAGTCATTTCTTCTTTGTTTAAAAATCCAAGTAGTTTAACTCTCTCTTGTAAGTTGTTTTTCTTAATTATATCTTTTATTGTATCTTCTTCAGGACCTTCTCCTGCTATATATAATAATCCTTTATCTAACTTTGCAAAAGCATTAATTAGATTTAATATTCCTTTTTCTCTAGATAATCTTCCAAAATATAAAGCATAGCCATCATCTTGAGTTTCTATGTCATAATCTTTCATATCAATAGAGTTGTGTAGAGCCTTTACTCTATTTTTATCAACTCCATCTTCTATGAACTTTTCTCTATAAAACTCACTAGGTGTAATAATATAACTAATTTTATCAATATATATTTTCTTGTTTCTATAATATTTACCTTCAATAGCTCCTAGTAAGCTCTTTAATTTTGAATCCTTTATACAGCTCTTTTTCACGCAGTTCATGTACTTTCCACCCATGCATTTTTCACATGGATTCTTATCTGGATCCATCATAATAATTGCTGGACATATTGCTTGTACATCATGAGCTGTAAAAACAATTGGTATATTTCTTTTAACACAAGGTTTAATTATAGATGCAGATAATTGTCTTTGAAAATTATTCAAATGAACTATATCTGGTTTAAAGTCATCCAAAGCCTCTTCCATTTTCTTTTTATTAGCTCTTGAATATATAACTGATAAAGCTTTTGTAATGTTTTTACTATTCATATCACTAGCTTTTACAAAATACTCTTTGTCGCCAGTTTTAATATTCTTTTCATCTTCCATTGAAAAATAAGCTACTTCATGACCATGAGCTTTAAGTAATTCTCCTAATTCGAAGTAATACTTTTCAGATCCTCCTTTTGGCCAATGAAACTTATTAACTAGTAGTATTTTCATGTTTTAAAACCCTATTTTTAATAAACCTTTCAAAAACTTTAAAAAGTTGGGCTATTATTATTGTACCAACTAAAATTAGTATACTAATAATACAATATGATAAATATTGATTGTTAGTAATATTTAATAAATGTATTTTCTCCAAAATCCTAAAAACTAACATATGAGATAAATATATTTCTAAGCTTATTGATCCTATAAAGCTAGTGAACTTATTATTCAACAACGATTTATTAAATGAAATAGCATATATAGTTATAATAATACTATATATTATTACTTGACCTACTAATAGGTATTCATTATCAAATGGTAAGAAGAATAATCCTGTAGAAGCTAACACCATCATTAAAGCGAAAAATCTATTTGTTTTGAAAAGCTCTATCAAGTTTTCTTTATAAATGAATATTAATCCACCAATACAGAAAAACAAAAAGCTATAAAACATATTTGTTCTTCCAACATTAAAATATGCAATGCAAGATATATTCATTAATAGAGCAATTAAAGTAGTAATCCAAGCTCTCTTTTTATTTGAAAACAAATACACAAAAAATGGAAACATTAAATAGAATATAAAAACTAAGCCTATAAACCAGCCTACGCCTATTACTGTAATTTCATTTGGAAGAAAGCCAAATAACATAGTAACATCAGCAAAGCCTTCAACAAGCGAAGCAAAACTATGCTCTATAATAATGTCTAAAACAACTAATAAACTAAAAAAAGGTAATATTTTCTTGATACGTTTTTTGTAAAAATCTTCCATACTGATCTTATTGTTTTTTATTTTGTCAAAATATCCACAGCACATTGAAAATGCAGAAAGCACCATAAATAGAAAAACAAAATTAGTGAATTTTTCTATAATTATAGTTACTACAGGATGTAATTCATATTCTGAATTTGCCAAAACATGCATTAACAAAATGCCAATGCATGAAATTGCTCTTATTCCATTCAATGAATCGTATCTCTTCATATATTTCCTTATTTCTTATATAACTCTAAAGTTTTATCAACAACTTCATCCCAATTATATTTTTTCAAAACATATTCTTGAGATTCTTTTTTTATCTTTTCAACTTTTTTAGGATTATCCAATAACCCTTGCAAAGTTTTCGTTAAATCTTTTATATTTGAAGCTTTAAAAGTAACTCCCTTATCTTCGATTACAGTTGCACACTCTGGAATATCAGAAGTCAAACAACATCCTCCATAGCTCATCGCTTCAAGCAAGCTCAAAGGCATTCCTTCCAAATCACTAGGCAAACAATAAATATAGCAATTGCTAAAAAGTTCGTCCAACACTTTGCCTTGTACAAATCCTGTAAAGATAATATTTTTATTATCTTTAGCCTTTTCTTTCAATTCCTGATAATATGTATCAGTATCACTAGCTCCGCCAGCTATAACCAATTTCTTATCTGTTTTAACTTTATTAAATGCTTCAATTAAATAATGAATTCCTTTTTCAGGAACCATTCTTCCAAGAAAAAGAATATAATCATCCTTTTTCAAATTATATTTTTCTTTAATAATCTTTGGTTTAAGCACTTCTGGTTTCGATACTCCATTAGGAATAAAAACCGTATCTCGATTATACTCTTTTTTGAAATAGTCTTGAACATTTTTACTCAATACTATTATTTCATCTGCATACTTAACCGCTACTTTTTCTCCATGCTTAATGAATTTTGTAGCAAATCCGCCCCACTTAGATCTTTGCCAATCTAGTCCATGAATTGTTGCAACAATTCTCTTTCTCGAAAACCATTTAATTATCCACATCCATGCGCATGGGCCTTCAGCATGATAGTGCACTACCTCAGCTTTTGAAAATAAAATGCTTAACGTCGCAAAAAACGATGAAGTCACCGCAGCCAAACCCTTTTTATCAATGGTCAAAACTTTCTTTACTATGACTCCCTTATATACTTTGGAATCATCCTGCTTAATGTCTTTGTCCATCACGTGCTTAGTATTACGATTGTAGCAAGTAACATCGTGTCCTTTTTTTGCCATCCTTGTAGCAAGCTCAGTAACAACAATCTCCACTCCGCCTTCTCTATTCAGTTTCTTATGGCCTAGCATGGCTATCTTCATACTCATATACCTCTACAAAGCTTCAATTGCACACTCTCGCTATTTATCTTTTGCTTACACTTCAATAGCCTTTTTGTCGAATTTAGCATACTCCTTAAATATATATCACAAATAAAGATACTTCTCAATAATAAAAATGTAAAATTGGAAGATATTTTTTATACTTGATTTTTTATCATATGAATTTCAAGTTATTATAGCATTGTGAATTGAATCGGTTTTAAAATTTGTAATTAGATTTAATAAAAAATACTTATTATGTTTCAATACAAAAAAGAGACCTTCTTGGCCTCTTTTCTCATTGTTATTTCCTGATTTTTTAACTAATCTATCAGCATCCCACATTTTTGACATCTTTTTGTTAATTTGGAACATGTTGGACACACCTCAGGAATAGGAATAGTTTCTGTTTCTTTGTCTTTCTCACATATATTGCATTTATATTCTCTATGTGCAGGATAAGCTATATCATATTGATGGCCTTGGCAATGTTCAGTTCCATAGACTTCATATCCTTTTTTCATTCTACTTATTACAAATTTTGATATTATTCCAACTGCAGCTAAACCTACTACAATGATTATAATTATTAAAATAATTTTTAATTTCTTTTTCATAATTAATTCCTCTAATATTGATTTTTATATAATGTAATTATGAATTCTATACTATTTTTTTCATTTTTTCAATAAGAAGGATCATTAGAAAGCTTCTTTTTATTGTTTATTTAAATTACTATATCTATAGTAGCACTTACACAATGTAGCAAATGTCCTTTATGTGTGTATATGTAATATATTTTTTAATGGTTAATTATTACTTTAATCATAAGAAAGTGTGGGTATTTTAGAAATGTGAATAGAATTTGTCTTAAGTAATATAAAACCAACAAAGTATCATATACATTGCTATTTATTTTTTCTCTCATTTTAACATTTATTACTTTCATTTTTCTGTCATCTAAACAATTAGTACAGTAAAATTCATTTTCAGTTATTAAATTGCTATCATACCATACCTTTTTTTCATTCACTTTATCATTTATCTTTTTAAAAGTTTCATGAGTTAATTTATCTATATTTTCATTCATTTATATGTCGTCTCCATTATTATTTTAAAGTTATTAATTGTTTTAATATTATCAAAAGGAGTTTTTTCTCTCAACTCTATCGCTTTTTCAGTGCTCAAGTGCATAGCACGTGGTCTTACTTGTGCGATTTCAATCGTCGCACATAATAAAAATCTACTCGTAAAACGGGTAGTTTTTCTTTTGCCTTATAAGGGCATATTACTGGCTGCTCCCTTTAGGGAGCTTTTTTATTATGCCAATTGCCTTTGTCTCTCTTACTTACCCGTAAACGGGTCT
>DGSM01000136.1:22566-24036 GCA_002393975.1 Clostridiales bacterium UBA4362 | reverse complement strand
TCAGTTTCATGTCCAACTGCAGAAATAATTGGTATCTCAGATTTATATATAGCTCTTGCTACTATTTCTTCATTAAAAGGCCATAAATCTTCAAGAGATCCTCCGCCTCTTCCAAGAATTATTACATCAGCAAGTTTTTCGCTATTCATTTTTTCTATGGCTTCTGCTATTTTTATTTCTGCTCCTGAACCTTGTACAGGTACTGGCAATAATCTTATATGAACATTAGGATTTCTTCTAGTAGAAACATTTATTATGTCTCTAATAACAGATCCTGTTGAAGCTGTTAAAACTCCTATTGTCTTTGGAAATTGAGGAATATCTTTTTTATGACTTTCATCAAATAAGCCTTCTTTTTCAAGTTTCGCTTTTAACTTTTCATAAGCCTCATATAGTTCACCAATTCCATCTTGTTTCATAGCTTTAGCATATATTTGATATACGCCATCTCTAACAAAAGCTTTTACACTTCCAAATACCAAAACTTTCATTCCATCTTTTGGAGTAAAGTTTAAATGTGGAGTATATGATTTAAACATTATACATTTTATTAAACTATTTTCATCTTTAAGAGTAAAATAGATATGTCCTGTATAATGTAACTTACAATTAGATATTTCACCTCTAACATATACAGAGTCCAAAAACTCATCACTATCAATTTTACTTTGAACATAAGTATTTAGTTCTGTAACACTTATTGGTGTAATATCCATATTATCTCCTATTAATATAAAATGCACATAAATTTTTATGTGCACAAAATCTATGTTATATTATTTTTCTCAATGATACTAGCAAGTACGCCATTAATAAAGGCACCTGATGAATCATCACCATATTTTTTTGCTATTTTTACAACTTCATTTACTACAACTTTAAATGGTGTATCAGTATAAAGTATTTCATATATACCAATTTTTAATAGTGTAAGGTCCACTTTTGATATTCTAGCAATAGTCCAATCTTTTTTTATGTTTTCACTAATTTGTTTTTCTATATCTGCATTGTTTTCACTTACACCTTTTACAATATCATTTATATAAGTTATAGCTTCATTATCCAATATTTCTTCAGAGTCTATAAATAAATCAATTTGTTCTTGTAAAGACTCATCTGGTGATATTTGTATACTATATAAAAGTTTAAATGCTGCTTCTCTGCTTTCTGTTCTATTCATCTTGTCCCCTTATAATTTATCAACGATCTCTTTTAATTTTTTCTTAACTTTTGCCTTGTTATGTTGTAAATAATTGCCTGCTACAAAACCACAAACAATTAGTACAATACCAATTACAAATCTATACAAACTTGTGCAAGCTAATATTAAAGCAATGATTGCTCCTAATATTCCTCCGCCAATATTTGCTTAAAAACTCTTTAAAATCGTCCATTAGATTTTACCTCTTCTTATTTTTTAGCCTTGTTATTTGTCACTTTCTTTTTGTTTGTCTTTTTTGTACTATTTTT
>DGSM01000136.1:0-22438 GCA_002393975.1 Clostridiales bacterium UBA4362 | reverse complement strand
TCTTCTTTTTTTGTTTTCTCAGCCTTTTCTTCTTTATCTTCTTGAGCTTCTTTTTCAACAACTTTTTTAGGTTTCTCTACTAATTTGTCAGCAAATTCTTCTTCAAAATCAGTATCAGAAACATCTTCAGCTTCTACTTCCCTTACTTGAATATCAACTCTCTTAACTTCAATATCAGTTGCTTCTTTAATTGTTGTTTTTATATCTTGTTGAAGTTTTGAAGTTACTAATTTAATTACAGTATGTTGTTTAACATCAATAAGAACGCTGATATAAACCTCATTGTCTTCTGTTATAGTTATATCAGGTGATGCAGCTAAAATATCATCTACATTGTTAATAACTCCATCTACTAATGTTTCTAGTGTATCATATGTAATTAATAGTTTGCCATCTTCATTTTCCATAAGTATTCCATCTAGTTCTGGATTACTTGAACTAGATGAACCAAAGAATAAACATCTAAGAGCAATTAGAATAAATACTGCACATACTCCATACATTATCTTTACAGCAGTTGAGTGTGCAACCATTTTTGCAATTAGTACTGAAAAAATACTAACATCAACTAGTCCAACTCCTACTAATATAAGCATAATAGATATAACTAATACTATGAATGAAAATAGCACTAGTCCTAATTTTTCTAAAAATTTCATAATTCAAAACTTCCTTTTCATTTATTTTTTTGAATTTTGTTTCTTTTGATTCTTGTCTTTTTCCTCGGCTTTATGTTCACTTTTTTCTTTACCTTCATCAGATTTCTTTTTACTATCTGGAAGAGCAACTCCTTGTACATGAACATTAACTTCTTCTACATTAAGACCTGTCATATTCTCTACAGCAGTTTTAACACGCTTTTGAATTTCAAAAGCTACATCTGGAATTCTTGCACCATATTCAACAATAATGTTAACATCGATAATTACTGAAGATTCATTAATGTTAACTTTGATTCCTTTAGAATAATTCTTTTTTCCACTAAGAATTTCTGTGATTCCACCTGCAAATCCGCCTGTCATTTCGCTAACGCCTTGTACTTCATTGGCTGCAACACCAGCAATCATCTCTATAACATCGTTTGAAATCTTAATATTATTCTCTGATGCGTTTTTCTCATCATTTTTCTTACTTTCTTTTGGTGTTTCTTTCTTATTCTCCATATTTATAAAACTCCTAATTTTATTACGCTCATATTATATCAATTTATTTTTTATTTTACAATAATTACTGTCTTTCATTTTGACTTTTATGAGTAGCCCAAAAGTCATTATAAAGTTTAGTTGCTGTCTCTGGACTATCAACACCTTCAGCATTTTTTACTGGAGCAAAATCATCTTCTCTTTTTCCTCTTAGAATAGATATTTCTTTAAAGTAATTAAATCCATCAAATATAAATGCTTCATATTTATATCCATTAGGTTCTGTAACCTTTACTATTTCTCCGTTTTCATCCATATATGGAGCTTTCTTATTAGCACTATGATATGGTAGATTTTTAGAAGCAATTGTCTTTAATGCTGATAAAGAATATAGATTACACATTATATGAGATTCTCCATATAATAATTCTCCATCTTCATCAACTTCTTCTGCCATGGCTTCAGGAAGTTCAGAATATTCAATTACACCTGGCCTGCCATCTTTTTTGCAAAATACTCCAACTTTTTCTTTAGGATTTGCTTTTGCAACAGATTTAGATCCTATTTCATTACCTTCTTTTATAGTTAATCCAACTAATAATGGATCTACCATATTTAATAAAGCATTATCTACTGATCCTATGAAAATCCATTTAATTCCTTTTGATTCCATATCATCTAGTATTCCCGCTTCTTTCATGGCTTTATATATACATCCATTTCCATCAGCAGCAAGCTTAATATGATAACCTTTATCTACTATTAATCTACCATCTTCAAATAATAGTGGTAAATTTCCTTGTACAAAAAACTTAATATATGAAGGATCATATCCAAAATAGTCATGTTTTTTAAAGAACTCTATAGTTTGGTCATTATTTTCTGTACTAGTCATAATATACCAATTTAATGTAATTCCATAGTTTTGATTATGTCTAATTAAATTTTCAGCTAAAATTTGGAATAAATATTTAGGCTCAGGTTTAACATCTAATAAAAAAGAGCCCTTAGGGCCATCATGTCCAAGTCTAGTTCCCTGGCCTCCAGCCATGGTTACTACCGCATAATGGTTATTTTTTATAATATCTTCACCTAAATCTTTTAATTCATTATATTTATCTTCACTTAGTTTATATTTATCTTTAAAAGATATATGTTCAATAATTAAACCTTTTTCTATTTTAATAGGTCTTTTACTAATTTTATATAATTTATTTAATTTATCAAAATCTATACTTTCTATTTCTTTTATTAAATTTTTTCTTTCTTCTTCATTACACATATCAATATATTTTTGAAGATGTGTTTGATTATTGTCTTTTAATATTTGCTTGTATTTTTCCAAATAAGTTCCCCCCTTTGTTAAAAAATCCTATTGTGTATTTTACCATAAATACAAATAAATATCAATTTGACATGAAAAAGAGGATTACCCTGATTTTCAGGGCAATCCTCTAATTATTTTATTATTTGCTTTCTTTATCTGATTTTTCTAAATCTTTCATATTAAGATTAATTCTGCCTTGTGAATCAATATCAGAAACCTTAACTACTACTTCATCACCTATAGCTAGAACATCTTCAACTTTTTCAATATGTTCTTTTGATATTTTAGAAATATGAAGTAATCCTTCTCTTCCTCCACCAATATCTACAAAAGCACCAAAGTTCATGATTCTAGTTACTATACCTTCATAAACTTCTCCTGCAACTATTTCACGAGTAATTCCATAAACGATTCTAGCAGCTTTTTCGCAATTAGTTTTATCAGTAGAATAAATATCTACTCTTCCATCATCATCAATATCAATTTGTACTCCAGTTTGTTCAATAATCTTATTGATAACTTTTCCGCCAGCACCGATAACATCTTTAATCTTATCTTTATCAATATGCATTGTAACAATCTTTGGAGCATATTCAGAAACATCTTCACGAGGAGCTGGAATAGCTTTTAAGATATAATTATCAATAATATTATCTCTTGCAATCTTTGTTCTTTCTAAAGCCTGTTTAATTACTTCATATGATAATCCACCAAGTTTAATATCTACTTGAATAGCTGTGATTCCATCTTTGGTTCCACCAACTTTAAAGTCCATATCTCCAAAGAAGTCTTCAATATCTTGAATATCTGTTAATACTACATAGTTATCTGGATTTTCATCATCTGTAATTAGTCCACAAGAAATACCTGCTACTGGTTTCTTAATTGGAACACCAGCATCCATAAGTGCTAATGTACTACCACAAATAGAAGCTTGTGAAGTAGATCCATTAGACTCTAGAACTTCAGATACAACTCTAATTGTATAAGGGAATTCATCAACACTAGGTAATACTGGAACTAATGCTTTCTCAGCTAATGCTCCATGTCCAATCTCTCTTCTTCCAGGTCCTCTAGATGGTCTAGCGTCTCCTACAGAGTATCCAGGGAAATTATATTGATGCATATATCTTTTTTCTGTTTTAGATAAATCTATTTCATCTAGCATTTGGCTATCTGATTTAGTACCTAATGTAGCAATTGATAATACTTGAGTTTGACCTCTTGAGAATAGTCCACTTCCATGTACACGAGGGATTAATCCAGCCTCTGCATATAAAGGTCTTATCTCATCAATTTTTCTTCCATCTGGTCTAATTTTTTCTGATAAAATTATTTTTCTTACACATTCTTTTTCTATATCATGAACTGCTGTAGCAATGTCAAAAGCATGCTCTTCTTCAGCATTCTCTCCCCACATTTCAACAGCTAAAGCTTTAATCTTTTCAGTAACAGCTTCAACATTTTCTTCTCTTTTAATCTTATCTGTTTCTTTAACAGCTTCATACATTTCATCATATAATGTATCTTTTACTGCTTTATAATATTCTTCATCTACTGAGTATGATTTATATTCAAATTTTTCTTTTCCTATTTCAGCTTTAATATCGGCAATAAATTTGCAAATTTTCTTGATTTCTTCATGAGCTGTAACTATTGCTTCATACATTGTGTCATTATCAACTTCTTTAGCTCCACATTCAATCATTGTAATTTGTTCTTCAGTTCCTGCAACTGTTAATTTCATGTCACTTAGTTTAGCTTCTTTTTCATTTGGATTAATAATTATTTTTCCATCAACTAATCCAACTTGAACAGCAGCTGTTGGGCCACCCCATGGGATATCTGAAATTGATAATGCAGCTGATGTACCAATTTGTGCACAAACTTCTGGAGAATTATCTTGGTCATCACTTAAAACAGTATTAACTATTGTAACACCATTTTTAAAGTCGTGTGGAAATAGTGGTCTTACTGGTCTATCAATAGCACGTGAAACTAATATACTAGACTCACTTGGTTTTCCTTCTCTTCTATTAAAAGATCCTGGAATCTTTCCAACAGAATACATTTTTTCTTCAAATTCTACTGATAGTGGAAAAAAGTCCACTGAATCATCAGCTTCTTTAGCAGCTGTAACATTTGTCATAACCATAGTGTCACCATATCTTACTGTAACACTTCCATTGGCTTGGTTTGCGAACTTACCTGTTTCTATACTTAATTTTCTTCCAGCAAGTTCAGTTTCATAAAATTTAATCATTTTTCCCTTCCTTCCATCCTTGATGACTACATCCCATCAAAGGCGTAATTTATCACAAAAAGCGAAGGTCATAAAAAACACCTTCGCTTAATATGAATACTAAATTAATTATTTTCTTAATCCTAGTTTTGCTACTATATCTCTATATCTTTGGATATCTTTTTTAGCTAGGTAGTTAAGAAGATTTCTTCTATTTCCAACCATCATAAGTAAACCACGTCTTGAATGATTATCTTTTGGGTTTTCTTTAAGATGTTCAGTAAGATTATTAATTCTTTCAGTTAATAAAGCGATTTGAACTTCTGGAGAACCAGTGTCTTTATCGTCTCTTCTGTAAGTTTTAATAATTTCTTCTTTTCTTTCCTTTGTCATTGTTTTTCCTTTCCAAAGTAGTTTGAAAACAGAATTTCAAAATCACACTTTTATAATTTATTCCTTGAACTTAGTCTATAGTTATGTGAAACTTACTAATAAACCAAGCAAAAGGTACCTTTAATATATTAACATAAATATAATTTTTATACAAGTATTTTTATAAAATAAAAAATGCTTAGACCAGTAATTGATTTTACTTTCGTCTAAGCATTATATAAAAGAGTTTAGATTATTAACTATTTAATAATTCCGAGAGTTTCTAGTTTTGCAATTTGTTCTTTTGTTATCTCTCTCCTATACTTATCAATATTATTAATTCTTCTTCGTGCTAGTTCAATTTTTCTACCAATTGGATAATCAGACATTAATTTGTTATCTGCAATTATTTTATTAATATCTATATCAGTTTGTTTGATATCCTTTAAAATTGTTGCTTTGCGGTGTTTATTAACACTTTTATAAGTCTTAATCTTCTTGGTATCAACCTTATTTTCATTAAGAATATTTAATATTTTTAACAATTCTTCTATGTCGCCTTTGGCTGATTTGTTTTCATCACTATAAAGTTTACTTTCAACAATTTCAGTAATTTTTTCTTCAACTACTTTTTCTTCAACTTCTTTAGTTTGTTTTAATTTTTCAGATTTAATAGAAGCTTGTTCTTCTACAATTTCATCTACTATTTTCTCTACCTTTGAATCTATATCTTTAGATATTTTTTCATTTTCAGGTATTGTATTTTCAGCTTTAGCAACACGAATATCATTATTTTTTATTCTGTCTTGCATTAAAACTTCATGAAGTCTATCATGTCCAACATTGGCTGTTTTTTGTTCATCTTTATCATCTGTTGAGAAAAGGCTTACAATGGTATTCTTTATTCTAGAAAATAAACCTTGTTTATATTGAATTAGTGATTCGCCTTTTCTCAATCCCATAAAACCTATCCTCAAAATAACTTATAGGTATTATAACACAAGTTGGAATTTATACAAGTTAAATTTTGAAGATTTTTATTTTTTTACATCCAACGTCTAATATCTTTTGTTCTCTTTTTCTTTCTTCTAGCACTAAAGCCTGTCTTTATCATAAATATTGAAACAATTATAATAGCCGATGCTCCAATTATAGCGAAATATAAGTTAGAATTATTTTTATTAAATCCTGTAGGTGGTAGTATTCTTACGCTTTGTGAACTATCTGCATCTATCTCAATAGGTGTAACTACATCTACTGGATTATATTTACTATATTTCTTAAATGTTTTTTCTTTTTCACGTGTTGGCACATCGTTACCATAATTTTGATTAGATATTGGTTGATTACCAACTGTTGAATAGAAAGCTCTCCTTCCAACACTATTAGACATTCTTACTATTTCAGCAAGATTTGGATAAACTAAGCTTTGATCATCCTCTGATAATGTACTACTTAATACTAATTGAGTCTTAATTTGATAATCTACTGCCTTATTTTTATCTAGTGTTGTTGGTAATAAACCATATGAATAAACAGTGTTAGCCTCAGTGAAATCTTCATTTGCACCTTTTTCATACGAGTCATATTTTACTTGTTGTCTACTCTCATAATTTTTCTTATTTGGATCATATTTTGTTGTAGATAAGGCTTTTGTAGTTATTAAAGTATTATAAGATATCACATCTGGTAAATACTCTCTATTTATTAAGTCATCATTCTTATTCTTGCTTTGTTCTGCATTGCTATTAATTGCTGCTGTATTTCTAATTGTTTCATGAAGTTTCCCGCTATCAGAAGAATTAATTCCTAAAGGATATACATAGTAATAGTTATAGGCTCCTGAGTTTAGAATTTCTGTTTGATTTGATGGTACAGCTCCTTTAACCTTCCATGTTAGTTTAGAATACTCCTCTTTTAATTGTTGTTTTTCATGATCAATTAGAACTTCATCATGAGAGCTATTAGTATTATACTCAAATCTTATATTATTTGAAACATAATCTAATACTTCATCAGCATTTGTTCTAGCAATATTCCATTCATCAGTCCAGTTTGGTGTTCCAATGTAATAGAATTGTCTATCTAAGTAATCAACTTCACCTATATTATCAACAGTAAATTCATAACTAATGTTAAGTGTTGCGCCCTTTAATAATTCACCATCCATGTATGCTTGAATCAATTCAGGAGAGGATTTAGTATTTGTTCCTACACTAACACTCTTGAGTCTGTTTTTAGTAGTATAGTATTTATGTCCTTTATGCATTCCAAAGTACAAATTATTAACACTCTTACTTGTATCAAATAATGTTTCACCTTCTGAAAGAACAATTTTTACATTAGTTACTTTCTTATCTAATCTAAGTTGAGCCTCTGGTCTTTCTACTAAGCCTAAATCAACATTGTCAACTATTTCTCTCTTATATTCATCCTTGTCATTTTCAACTTTTTGATTATTATAATTTTTCATTTCTTCAGGTGTACCTGTACTAGATCCAATAAAGCCCTCATTATACATTGTCATGTTTTTCAAAAAATCCATCACTGTATTTGTTGTGTTGTACTCACTTTGCATACGAATAACACCAGTTTGTGAAACCATTTTAGTATTTTTCATAAACTCAATAAGCATTTCTTTTTGCATAATTGATTGCTTTGGATTAAATGATGATGAATTCTCTTCATCTTGCATACGATGTCCAACTGTATATCCATCAGTATATGTAGCAATTTCCTTCCAAGAAGCTAAAACTTCTGCTCTATAATTACGAAGAGTAATAGCATTTTCTTTGTTAGCTTTGGTATTTTTAGATCCTTTTTCAACGGATGAATCATCAACACCATTTATTGAATTGTTCTGTCTTAATAACCTTGCATCTCTAATATTATCCCCATATTCAGTATCATTAATATATCCTTTTGCATAGTTATTACTATTTTGTCTAAAACTATCTATGTCTTTAGCATCTGATAATTTATCTTTTCCATTTGATGAATCATCACTTTGCTCTATATCAAAATAATATAGGGTTGCTTTCAAATCTTTATCATTGCTACCATCTTTATTATATCCTGCAGTATTTTTTCCACCTTTATCAACAGCTGTAGGATACATCATATCAACACCATTAATGTTACTATAATTTTGCATTACATAGTTTGTATAATCTTTATAGTCATCACTTTTTATAGTGTCATCGCCTTCTGATTTAGGGCCTTTAATATCTTTAAAACTCTTGTTAGGAGATGCAAAATTAGTTTGATAAATAGTAGATTTATAGTCTTGTCCATTATATGATTTATCATTCTTTCCTTTTATTCCATCTCCATCAGGATCAATATAACCAGAACCTGTTAAGAAACCATAATTAAAAGGATCAGCTTCATAATCTGTTATTGTAGTACCTATTGGATCTGCAGCTGCACCTCCACCAAGTTGACCATTTAACAACTTTGTAACATCATTATCTTTTACTAATACTGTATCTGTAGTATCGCCATATATAAATCTTATTACGAAATCTCCTGGTGGAACATTTTCAAATTTATATTCTCCTTCATTAATAGCTGATTCTTGAGTTTCAAGGTAACTTGCAGTTGCACCTCCACCTGGAACTACATTTAGAATTACTCTTGATTTCTTAGTACCACTTGAATATCTTTGAACTACATTTGACTGAAGAGCATTTTCACCTGGAATGAATTCAGTTGGTGTACTTTGCCACCTTCTATTATCATTCGAAGAACTGTGAATTTCAGTATTGTTACATTCTTCTAACTCATAATAGGTACTATCCCAAATCTTTTCACCTACATAGTAATCATCACTATATTTTTTTGAGTGATAAGATTGAGTATAGCCATTTTCATCAACCCATTTTATAAGTTCAACTAATTGAACAGTTACTCCATCTATTGTCTTATCTTTATCTTTATCATCTCGTATATCTTTATTGTTCGTATCATAAATTCCATTGCCAATTACCGCTTTTTTACTATCTGTGTCTCTAATGTCTTCAAAAGTCTTTCCAGAAATAGTTGATTTTTGAGCTCCTTTTGGAACAAATATAGCAACATTTGGTGCTTGTACAGTATCATATTCAATTCTATTATGAACTGGGTCTTCAAATACTTTTATATGTCCATATAAAGACACGTCATTTGTTTCATTTTGATTATTTTGATAGAAATCATTTGATTCTATATCACCAACATTTGATCTTTCTGTAACTAGACCTCTCCATTCATCAATTTCACTTCCATCACCGTCATTACCATAAGTTGTATAACTATTTATTTCAAAAATGTTCATGTCAGGACGTAGTATCGTTCCATTTTGAAGATCTTGTGTTAAATGAATTCTTCCATATTCATCTTTAGTTTGTTCAAATGTTATTTCCGCCATTCTGTATTCAGTAGGTTTTAAATTCCAGTTCAAATTAGTTAAGTATAATGATTTATACATATTATTACATACAGCAGGGCCAACATTTGTATTTGTCGCAGGCTTATGTGCCTCTGTAGTTTGTGATTCTTCTTTTGGATTTAAGATGTTAAAGTCAGTGTTGTCTTTAGTTATTTGTTCTTTTTCATATGAGTCAAAGAATTGTAGATAGAACGAATCATAGTAATCAGTTATTTCATTAATCCTAACATTAACAGATCCTACATTTGCTACAATTACTTTATAAGTCACAAATACTTGTAAGTTTCTCGTATCATCTAATCCATAATCAGATGCATTATATAAATATTCAGATTCATTAATTGCTCTCTGGTATCCTGTTTTTCCATTCAATAGTGTTTCTTGAATCTTTTCTTCTAAGCTATGGAGATTAGCTCCTCCTGCAGTTTCCCATCCATCTTTACCTTCAATTTTTCCATCTTTAAGTGCCGCATAATCATAAGTCTGTACATTTCCATTTGCTTTAAGTGTAATTTTACTTATATCACAATCTATTGCAATATCGGCAGTTATTCTTCTCTTAAAGATAGTATCGACATGTCTTGATTGATCTTGATTGGTTAAAACATTATCTTTATCATCTTTGACATCACCTGTCTTTGTATTATAAACAGAATAAACCCAACTTTTGGTTGAATTCTTACCAGCAAATAAGTTTATTACTAGTTGGCCATCTATCTTGATGCTTTCTGTAGGATAATTCTCCTTAGGCTTATGTTCATCCTTTGTCTCATCTAAAGTCTCTAACCAATATCTTGTTTTGTTTTTATATGGATAATAGTCTGTAACAGCTGTTACAAAAGTATTTTCTAGATAGTTTATAACTTGTCTATTCTCACTTAAGTCTCCCAAAACAGTATTCAATTCTTCAATTTTTTGTTTATATGAACATTGTCTATCTGTCGAAGAGTTTGTATCAATTATTACATCTCTTCCATTTACTGTTAAGTCAAGATATGTAGATAATTTATCTTTATCTATATCTTTATGAGTAGAAATCTCTTTAAATTTATTATAAACATCTGCATATCTAACAGCTCCTTGATTGGCAGCACCAAAATTATAATCTATAGCATCAGTTTTAGTTTCTGATGTTTCTAGAACTCCTATACCATTAGTTCCATTTCTTACATATTGTCGATTATTGTTTTTTATTTTGGTATACCAGCCATATGCTTTTGCTGGCTTATTATTTTTATCAGTATAACTTCCATATACATTTTCGTTATTTTTTTGTGCCGCATCAATAGTAGTAAAACGCTTATTTACATTGTCTCTTCTATATGAGTTCAAGTTAGCACTAGTAAATACTTGTCCAGTATTCGTTGGGGAAATATCGGTTATATCATTTCCCGTTCCACTTTCTACTGCGTTAACTCGTCCTCCAGTCTCACCAGGCTTATTACCTGGATCAGAAATATCCCTAGTATATTCCTCCTTTTTCTCCATCAGATATTGCATTCCATTATATTTAAATACCACCTTATATTGATGCAATGGATTTACATGTTGGAATCCATAGTTGCCTTTTTCATCGGTCGTAGTGATTGCAACGAACATTTTCAGATCTTCATTATATAAGGAGACTTCAATTCCTCCTCCAGATCCGACAACATTCCTATATCCATCACCTTTCATACCTATTTCTTCTTCAGTAACATTTCCACCTAAAAACATATTGATTTTTTTACTAGGTAATCTTAAATCAGGTTTCTTATGCCATGCAGAGCCAGCTCCTTCAATGCCTCCACCTATAACTAGCATTGGTTGCATTCCCGAATTATCTTCTTCAACAAAAGGTAAAGCTACACCTTCTTCATTTGATTCGGGTCTAATATAAGGAATATATAAACCTGCATAAGCTCCTTCTGCGTCATTTTTTTCATGATAAACCCATTGGCGAAGGTACTCTTGAGATTTTTCAATTAAATCCACTATCTTTTCTGTATACATTTCAGCTAATTTTTGGTTTAGCCACGTTTTCATGTCTGTAGTCATTTGTTTTAGCCATTCAGTTTTATATTGTTTTTTATACCAGTAGTCATTCCATTTTTGTATTGATCCATTATCATTATAGCCATTTGTATCTACTGTAGAATAAGCTTCACCTCCTTGTTCCGCATTATATCCATAAATTCTACCATGTGGAACACTTTTTATAGCTACATTATCTACTCCAGCTTCAACATGTGCTTGAGTACCATTAACAGAGTCTATAGTAGTAACGGTTTGAGCTGACATATCTCTTTTAAATACTACATCTCCAGAATATCTTAAATCTTCATTTACTTTAATATAGTGATAATCACAATCGCAATAATCATTAGGATCATCTGGATCATCACAGCAACATTCATCACAAGGACACCCTGGATTATCTACAGTTCCACAAGTACATGTTCCTGAGCAATTGCATCCATAAGTACAAAGTCCATCATGACATGTTACTCCAACAATTGAAGCTTTATTTCCTTCAATTAGTTTACCAGCAAAGTTGTTATCAATGAAGTCTTTTTCCGTAATAGCTTTTATTGATTCATATAAAGCATTAGGATCCCTTATTGATTGAAAACCAATTCGAGGATTGTTTCCACCTATGCTAGTTACATTTAATACTGATTGATCTGAATAACTGAAACCTAAAAGTCTATTTTCGTATGTTGCTACCATATAGTAGAAGTCTTGTTTTTGATTATTAAAGAAAGTATCTATTTCATTATACTCTGGGAAAAAGCCTCTTCCCGTTGTAGAAACTGCCGCATATTCAAACGAATACATTGTAAAATCATAAGGATCTCTAACATGGAACGCAGGATGTAGATCACAACCTTCTATATATATACCATCACATCTATCTTCTTCTTTAGTTCTTCCTCCTTCACAATGAACTGCTCTATTAAGTATTTTATTTGTATCTCTATCTGTCATACATTTATCGCCCCATGATACTTTTACATTTTTGTCAGTAACCATCCTATTAGAAGAATTAGCAATTCCTTGTTCAATTAACGCAATTGCAGCTTTAATATCTGCACTATCATTTCCTCCTTTATAAGGCTTATATAAATAAATTTCTCCTCCATCTGGTACTACTTCCCAAGCTTGTCCAATGTCTTCATTAAAATTATAGCCATAATTAGTATATTGTGATGTTAATTTACTAAAAGCCGTAGAATTTGCTTGGTTTCTGCCATAGTATTTACACAAATTGTAATGTATAGAATATGCTAGCTTTTTGCTCTTAAATCTATAGCCAGATAATTTCATTTCTCTTCCTAAATAATTAAAAGAAATATCTGGAATAATCTCTTCTAATGTATTAGCAAAATCATCATCTCTTACGTAATAGCGAATATAAAAATACTCATCAAACTTAGGAAAGCCTTCTTCTAAAGCATTTCCTTCAGCATCAACCAATACTGCTCCACCAGGTACGCAAGAAGCTTTCTGATATGTATGTGTAACACCATCATCAAAAGCAGTAGAGTCTGTATATTTAGGTACTATAGTTGTTTTTATATCTCTTGTAGTTCCATTACGATATTTTGCTTTAACTTTAAATTCAGCAGTCACAAAAGTATCTGCTGCCTTTTGGCCAAAGTTTCCTCCTACTATTTCATTATATGCTAGCTCTTTAAGTTTTAGTGTCTCACCAGATTCATTATTTGAGCACATTTCATTTCCATAGTTTCCACTTCCATCAGACATACTAATTCTATAAGGGCCAAAAGTATAAGATGGTAATCTATTTTCACTTTTGTCTTTAACTTGATCTACATAAACATGTATATCATCTGCAGTTGAAGCTACTGCAAAGTTCCTTGAAGCGATTTGATATTCAAATGTTGCAAATTGTATTGATCTTGAATAAGGTCCATATTCAGCTACTAAACCTGCTAACACTGCTGCTCTCCATGCAGAAACAGATCCACCATATGGAGCTAGTTGTTCAGCAATTGAAACAGTTCCATCTCCATTTGTATCAGTTGAATCATAATAATCAACCGAGCCTGCAGCAACCCATCCTGAGTCTTTTCCTACTGCAGATGGCCCTCCATAACTATATTGTACATGTGCATCATATGAATGTGGTTCTAATGTCCTAGGAACATAAGAATCTCTACCACAATAATATTTTACTGTTTCAAATGCTGTTTCATCATGAACTCCTTTGTTTTCAAGGACATAGTTGTTATCTCCCATATAGTCAATTCCATAACCTTGAGAAACATCCCATACCCATGAAGACCATAGTACTCTTTGAATTCTATAATCTGTGTCATATTTTTGCCATTTCAAATATGTTAAGCCCTTGTAAAGGTCATTTCTCATACCTCCATCAGCAACATATTCAATATTAACTAAGTGTCCATTTCTATTAGGAAGTCTACTATATTCTTGGTCCGCATCATATGCCTGTTCAGTTCCTAAGGAATCATATACGGCTCCTGCTATAGGGTCTCCAAACTCTCCATCCTTTACTTTAATTAATGGCCAATATGAGTCACAACAATAAGTTTTAGGTCTAACAGTATACGAATAATGCCAATCATAAGACCCAAGTTTTGAATATTCTAATGTACCCAATATGATTCCTGATACTCCATCATCTGTGACCTCATTTGTATAACTTTCTCTGTACCCTTCAAAAGAATATCCACTTTTATATTTATCTTTTACGCTTGATGTCTTGATTGTTTCTTCTACAAATTCCTTTTTGAAATTAGTTACTTTACTAGCTAAACTGACTAAATCTGTATCACCACTTACTAAATAAATAATAATTGGTACGCTAATTATCATTGTTAATAGTAAGATTAATTTTATTAATAATGGTTTTTTCATGCTTTTCTCCATTTCTTTATTTTACTATGTTTGTTACTTCCTTTTTCAGAAATAGTCATCATAATTATATAAATAACAATTCCTACACTAATTATAACTAGCGAGTATTTATATAATCTCTTAATTCCTGTTGTAATTCCTAAATAGATATCTGCACTTGATAAATCGTCTTCTTTTGAGTCATAATTATTTGTTTTAGAATCAATATCTTCTATTGCTCTTTCATTATATGCAGATGCTATTTCAGCAATATTATGAACTAAACCAACGCTTTCTCCATCCATTTTTTTAGTTAATACAATCTTTAATTCTCTTGTTTCTCCAGAATTAATCAACGTATTAATTAAACTTTTATTGTAAGCAACATCATCTATAAGTACCCAATCTTTATTTAACTCACTATTAAATGTCATTTCATCAGGAATATAGTCAGCAATAGCGGTTGCATATCCTGGAACTTTTCCTTCATTTGTAACTTTAATGGTATATTCAATAATTACTGTATCATTATCAACCCTATTAGGTTCAAATTCATGTTTTAGTATTTTTGCGTTATCATATTCTTTTTCTTCTGTTGGTTTATTAGAATTTGTAACAGTAACTTTTGAAATTGAAAGATCTAAGCTTAAATCAAATACACTATTTGAGTCCAATCCTAAATCAACATTGTATTGATTATTACTATCAAGTGAAATTATATTAGTAGCAGCAACTGCTTCTTCATTAAATTTTGAACTAATGAAATCAGAATTAGTACTTGCACTTGAGCTTACGTCATATTTAGAAATTTTAAATTTCGTATTATCATATTTTGCAACTATATAGTAATTTCCATTAGGAACATTATTCAATTCATATCTACCATCACTACCAGATGTAGCTTTTATCTCTACAAAATTAGCATCTCTTGCAATTTGATTTGTTAGTTTATCATATAATTCAAAACTTACACCTTCTAATAATTTTTCATTATCTTGTCTGACACCATCGCCATTTTCATCCTCCCAAGCAAGACCTAGGATAGAATTTTTCGTAACATTTGCACTAGCATTTACTTTTAAGTTTTCTTCTTTTGAAGTAGCTAACTTAACTTTATGTTTTATACTATTTATATCAACCGAGTTATCATTAATCTTTATAATAGGACTATTTTCTATTTCGTAATCTTCATATAGCTTAGTAGTTCTTGTCTTGATAGTTATATTAAGTCTTTGTTCTTTTTCTAATTTTGCTGAATATTTAAAATCGTTTTTAGCCTCTAAATTAATCATATTTGAATTAGAATCACAAATGATTGAATACACACTTAATTGTTCTGGAATACTATCTTCTATATTAATATTAATTGAATCTTCTGAATTATTCATAACTTTAATAGAATATACTATTTCACTATCTTCTTTGATTTCTTTATCGTTAATATTGCATTCATATGAAACATCAACTTTATTTGAACTTCCTGTAATAATCTTTAGCTTATTAGAAGTTGTATTAAAATCAATCTCACTATCATCTTTTGAATATGTATATGATGAATTAATAAATAAATCATTCTTTGTTTCAGTTTTTGTTTCTTTAACTTTTAATGTAAAAGAAAAAGGAATATAGCTTGCTTCACGACTAACAATTTTATTAACATCAAAAGTTAATAAATTTTTCTTCTTATTATATTCAATGTTATCACCACTCACAAATTCAATTGATTCTGGTAATTGCATTGTTATTGTACATGTTTTTAGTTCGTTAACAGTTC
This sequence comes from Clostridiales bacterium UBA4362, assembly GCA_002393975.1. GTDB lineage: Bacteria > Bacillota > Clostridia > TANB77 > CAG-508 > CAG-793. The sequence continues at coordinate 6,289 of DGSM01000136.1, read as the reverse complement.
TTTTTAATTGGTTCTGTATATTTGCTTCAATCTTTATTTCATCACCAGTATTATAAGAAGTTTTATTATTTCCGTTTATAGCTATTTTAGAAATAATGACTCCATCTCCACCTAATAATGAAAAACTATTAATCGCCTCTTCATCCAAATCTTCGGCCGTTATTATATCTCTAAGTACTAACTTAGTATTAGGTGTTAAACCATTTCCTACTAGAACTTTAAAAGTTGTTGATTTTGTTTCTCCTTTTGAAATTGAGCCTATATTATTAATCAATTCCTTGTCTGTTAATAAATAATTACTATACTTTTCAACGCCATCCCAATTATTAGCTATAAAAGCAGCTGCTCCGATATTATCATCAAATGAAATTTTGCTTTTAACATTTTGAATTGTTCCAGTAGAATTGTTTTTAGTAGAAACCGTATATTGAACAACATCTCCATAATTTACTATACTGTCTTGATATAGTTCTTCACCAGTATAATAGTTCTTAGCTGTGATATTAATATCAATAACAGGTTTAGTGCTTGTATAAATCTTACATGTTGCACTATTCTTTAACATTGATTGATTGCTCGTGTAATAAACAGAAAACATTTGCGTTGTCTGTTTATCGTAATCTACATCTCTAGAAATATTACTAATATAATTAAATGTGATTTTTCTGCCAAAAGGAATGTTTCCTTCTAAAACTATTAAATATGATTTACTCTTAGTACTAAAAGTAGTATTCCATCCATTATTGGCATCACCTAAATCTTGCGAAGCATGTCCATTTTCTGAATAATAAATCTTGTAGTTTTCATAGCCACTTACATTAATGGCTCCATTTAAAGTAGTGTCAAAACTAGAATCTAAGCTTTCGTTGCTTTGATCTGTTTTTGAACAATCGCTATTAAAAGTACGACCTAATATTTTTACATTAGTAGCATCATATCCAAGGTTGTTTACTAATGTTCCTGTAATATTTGCACTTTGTTCTTTTCCTAGAAATCCTTTAAATTTGTACTCTTGATTTGTAGCTTCCCTTGCTAAAAGATATGTTTTGTCTTCTCCTTTTGGAGTAATGGTCGTTTCATTTGTAATAACAAAATCTTGAGGAGCTATAACATTTGTTGAAGCTAAAACGCTATTTGTTTCATGAGTATTTGCATTTGTATAGGTTAAATTAACATTATTAAAACTAGAAGTTGCTAAACTATCTAAAGTTAAATCAGCAATAATTTTAATTTTAGATCCTTTTGAAATAGCAAGTCTACTATACTTGGTTTGTGTTCCAGATAATCTTACATTTATTACATTTCCATTTGCTGTATACTCAGCTGGAATTAATTCATCTTCATAAACTAATTTTGCATCTTTAACATTAATGCTCTTAACAGCATCCGGAAGGGTAAATGTTAAAGATGGATCCTTAAATAAAGCATCATCAATACTATCAGTTTCTAAAGTAGCTGTTATATCTACATCTTTATTAACCTCTATAGTTGATAAATTTGGATGAGATATTTCTATTGATGCTTTAGATACAGGATCTGTTAATCCTATTTTTAAGTTAATAGTTCCACTAGAAACTTCTGTATCTTGCATATAACTTTTAACAGTTAAATTGTCAGTAAGACTTGGAATTTGTTTTAATTCTTCCCTTGAAAAAGGAAGGTTTGAACTAATCGCGCGAGTTATAAGTATAGGAAAACTTCCTTCAGAAATTGGTTTGCTAGTTTCAAATCTTATACTTTTATCTGTATATATATTTAGCTCTAGATTATTAATATTAATAGTTGCTAATTGATTTCCTTCAATATCTATTATGTTTACATATCCTTCTTCACCTAAAACATTCAAAAAATCTTCAGGATCAATTTGAATCTTTTTAGTAACTAGATTAGTATCTGTATTATCTTGACTTAAAACAACTTTATCAATTAAATCTTTAAAACCAATATCAATTGTTAATATTTCAAAAAAGTCTGTATCAAATTTATTTTCAACTTTATCTAAATTCGAATACATAAATCCTTTATTAAGCTCAGCAGGAGCAGATAAAGTCATATCTACTATTTTTCCAATTTCACCATTTGCTGTATAGCTACTATTTTCAATCTTGTTCTCACACTTTTGACCATCAATTAATTCAATAGATTCATATACATCAGAAATAATATTAATATCACTAGGTATGTCATCCATTTCATAAAGATAAGTAACAATTGTAACATCAGATGTTTCTGTGCTTACTTTTCCTTTTGATGCATCATTCGTTCTTTCAATTTTCAAAATTTCGCCTTCAACACTATAGTTAACATTTTTAGCCACTATAATTGCTGATTGTGGTAAGTTATTATTAATTAAAGGTATTTTAACTTCATAATTCTTTTTTAGATATGGTAATTTATCATTTACAATTTCATCAAAAATTCTCATGCTTAATAAAGCTTTATTGTCTTCATATTTAATAAATCTAACAATTTGTTGATCAATAGCCGTTTCAACTTTTGTAGTCCAAGAAACATTAATGCTTTTATTTCTAGTAATTTCTTTTTCTTTATTTTCTTTTTCTTCCTTAACATATTTAGCATTAAAAGAAATATTAGTATTTTTATTAAAGTAGTCAGTTGTTGTAATTGTGTTCTTTTCAAAAGATATAGGAATCGAAATAAACACAAGTCGATTAGATGTAATTTGGTTAAGAGTTATAGTATTATCCTTAATAGATTTAACAATTCTCTTTCCATTACTTCCCAATAGATCCAATTCTTGTTTTTCACTGTTAGCTTCACTTTCATTATTATTGTCGTTGTTTTCTAAAATAGAGTTATTAATTGGTTTTCCTTCTTCAGTTTCAGCAAAAGTTTCACTCTGTTCAGCTTGAGCCATTATTTGTGTTGTAGTAGCTTGACTTAAAGAATCTACTCCTGAAGACTTTATTTCATATTTATGTGATTCTGCATCTGTTGTTTTGGCCTCTTCTGCAAGAGTATTATCTATATTTGAAGCCGAAGTTTGTTCTTCACTAATAGATGTAATTTTATTAACTTCTACATCATATTTATTACTTAATAAAAAATTAGGAGCATCTAATTTGATTGTAGATTCTTTTAAATAACCAGAGTTATTAACTTTAATAAGTATAGTTAATAAGCCTCCATTTTCTATTAAAAGTTGCTTATCAAAACCATAACTATCGATGGTTCCATCTTCATTATAGCTGCTTATATATGTTTCAAATACAATATTTGATTCGCTATCATCTTGAGGGTTGTTGCTAGATGCAAGTACTGGATAAATAAAACTTGAAACAAGAAATATAATAATCATTAATGATATAAGTTTTTTCTTCATATTATGTATACTCTCCCTATTTTTTATCTCAAAAATTATATCAATACAATTTTAAATATATAACCCCAATTAGAAAAAAATATATATAATTTTGAATTTTTTCAGATTAATTTTAAAATAAAAAAAGAATAATAAAAAGAATTACAAAAAAAGCAATAGGCATAGGAATATGAATCAGAATATAAAGAAAAATTTTATGAAAAAGAAAAAAACTAGAATTATTCATTCTAGTTTTTTATATTTTTTATTAATAATTCAACGCTTGTGATACCATACTAGATGATATTACACCAAAGCCAATCAATAAAGCTAATATTATAGTAATAATTACTTCTATAATAAAGAAACAAAAATATGATCTAGCAAAGTTTTTTAGATTTATGTTTTTAGATCCTCCAAACGAAAATACTAAAAGTAAAATAAATCCTATAACTGGAATCGAAAATAATATTTCATATCCAAAATATCCCCACATTGATATTGGTTTATATTCATCAGGAATATTTAAATTATCTTCCATAATAAGCTCCCTTATTTATTATTAGCTGTTGCTTCTTCACCTTCAGGAAGTTGTAAAACAACTCTTAGTTTGAAAGCATATTTTATAGATTTAACAAATTTACTATTCATAAATCTATTCCATAATGAAGATTTAACTTTAATATTTCTTCCATCTTCAATTTCTTTTGCATTTTGATAAACTCTTGAAGTGTAATCAACTTGTTGAACTGCTTCTGGTCTTGCTTGAACTTTTTGTACTTGTTGTCTAACATTCATTTGTTGATTTACTTGTCTATTTTGTCTTGGATTATAATAACTTGCCATATATTGTGCAGAAGGTGTTCTTGCTTGTTGTGGCATAGCTACTCTACCATTCATGTTTTGTCTATATTGCGCATATTGATATTGTGCTTGTCTAATTTGATTTGCATACATATTGTTATAGAAAGCTTGTCTTTGTTGCATTTGTCTTTGAGCAGCAATTTGTTGTGCTTGAAGATTTTGTTGTTGTACTTGTTGTTGAACTTGCTGTTGTCCTTGTTGTTGGTTTTGAGCATTATTTTGAACTTGTGCATTTTGTACTTGTGTATTAACAGGACTTGCTGGCATAGATGCTTGAACCTGTTCTTGCTTAACTTCTTTTTCTTCTATATGAAGATTTTCTTGTGCATTTTCAACAACAGAAGAATCGTTTTCTTCAACTCCTCTTGGAACAGGAATTTGTTTTAAAGCATCAGCAATTTCAATTCCTATGAAGCTAAGTGCTCTAGATCTATCTTCTATTCTTTCCATATCAATTTCAATATGAAGATTAGATTGCAAATTATCTATTCTAGCATTAACTAATTTAACAGCTGCATTATAATTCTCAGGATCTTTTTCTTTAACTGTTGCTATTAAGCTTAAAGATTGTATTATGTCTCTTGAAAATCTAGGTTGGATCGCTTTTACACTTTGTTTCCAATTAGGATCTCCAGATTCAACTATTTCCTTAGTTTGCTTTAAAATAGCAGCTGACTTAATGTTATATTCTCTTTCCTTGATTAGGTCTTCAATTTGCTTTGTGTTCTCTTCAAATTGTTTTGTTGCATATTCAACCAACTCATAGCATTGATCATAAACATTCTTAGGAAAATTCTTCTTTTTAGGATATTCAATAAGATATGTCTTTACAGACTCTACTAAATCCTTAAAATAAGAATTATCTTCTAATTCAATTATTTGTTTTTTGTTGTTAGGATTGATTAACTTATGAATCTTTTCAACATTTGATAAGATTTTTTCTTCCGTGATAACCATCCTCACATTAACTATACCTCTCTTCATCATTGTAGAGCAGGCCTCCTTTTATCTCGATGTGTTTACCAAATAATGGTATATTTTGCTACTATTTATATATTGATTTTATACAACGGATAAAAGGATGTCAAGAATTTTGATATTTTGTTAGGTTACTTTTGAGTTACAGAAATGTTACAAAATTGTTACATTTTGCTTTTTGCCTTTATTCCAATCATAAAGTCTCTGTCTATAGACTTAAAAGTTTCTTCAACTGTAAAATTTGGATTCATCTTTTTAGCATATAAACTTGAGAAAAGAAATCCTAAAATTTCTTTAGACATCAAATCAGTATTTGTTTCTTTAAGTTCTCCTTTTTCAATACCCTCATCTAGAATCTTTTTTATGTCTTTTAAATATTCACTAACAAAGTTTCTACAAGCCTTTGATCTCTCACTATTTCCCCACATTTCTGTAGTTAATATGGTAATAAACTTTTCATATTTTTCTACTAGTTTCACTTGTATAAGAATTATTGCTCGAACTTTGTCAACATAATTATCTTGTTTATTAACTTTAATCTGAATACTATTTTCTAGTAAACCCATACCTTCTGAAATAAGAAAATCGAATATTTCTTCTTTACTTGTAAAATGGTAATATAAAGTACCTTTTGCTACACCAACTTCAGATGTTATTTCTTCTATACTAGTTCCTTCATATCCTTTTTCAGCAAATAATTTCATTGAAGCTTCAAATATTTTTCTTTTTGTTTTGTTCATTATTATTACCTCTAAAATAATTTTTTCTCATTGAACTCATGTCAAAATATCTTGTCGCATTTTCTTTAAAATTAATATCATGTATATTTTCTATTGCTTTTCCAGTACCTATAGCAACGCATGCTAAAGCACCCTCAGCAACATGTGTTGAAATACCAGTGTTTTTTTCTATAAGTTTGTCCAATCCATATAAAAGACTTCCTCCACCAGTTAAAGTGATTCCATTATTTTCTATGTCTTCTAAAAATTCAGGCGGGGTTTTTTCTAAAATTATTTTAATTTCATTAGCTATTTTCAAAACTAAAGGCTCTAGAATATCTACTACTTCAATATAATCTAAAAGAATTGTCATAGGAAAACCAGTATCGGAATTTTTACCAGAAAC
>DGSM01000068.1 GCA_002393975.1 Clostridiales bacterium UBA4362 | reverse complement strand
CGTTTTACGGGTAGATTTTTATTTGCTTTAAAATTACTAAATATGAAAAATTCAAAAGAACATTAAAGAGTCTACAAGACTATATTTTAAAGCTATTACATTCCAATTAAATCTATGTAATATTAGTTTACTATTTACAGATGGTATCATATAAATTTATTAGGAATAATATGATATTTAGGGGAATATTATGGTTAAAAGAACTATAACGATAACTACAATTTTATTGATATTATCAATGATTGTAAGTTTAATAATTGTTTTAAATAAATCAAGTTTCGCTGCAGAAGATATAGCAAGTGGAACTTCTGGAACTTGTTCATGGGTAATTGATAGCGAAGGGGTACTAACCATTAGTCCAACTGATGGAGTTAGCGGAAAAATGGCCTCTTATACAGCTAAAAATCTTCCTTTAAATGATATTCGTCGCGGATGTGGTGTTCCTTGGATTCTAAATAACCAATCTAGAATAAAAAAGGTTTATTTTGATGAAGGAGTCAGTCTTGGCGATAGCTGTAACTATCTTTTTTATGGATTATCTAATTGTACTGAAATAGATATGTCAAATATTGTTTCTACAAGCAATGTAACTAGTATGGGGATGATGTTTGGATCTTGTTCAAAAATAACAAGTTTAGATATGGCAGATTGGGACATTAGCAATGTAACCTATATGGATGGTACTTTTTATAATTGTTCTTCCTTAGAAACTTTAGATGTCGGTCAATGGAATACAAGTAGTGTAACCGATATGAAGTCTCTATTTAGTGGATGCGATAAACTAAAAACCTTAGATGTAAGCAATTGGAACACAAGCAATACAACTACAATAGTAGCAATTTTTTATGATTGTAACAATTTAGAAACTTTGGATGTAAGTAACTGGAATACTAGCAATGTAACTAATATGAGTGGTGCTTTTTATTTGTGCGAAAAGCTTCCTATAATTGATGTGAGCAGATGGGATACTAGTAAAGTTACAGACATTTCAAGAATGTTTTTGGGATGCCATAAGGTAGAATCATTAGATTTAGCTAGCTGGGATACAAGCAAAGTGACTACATTTGCTGATCTTTTCGCAGGTTGTAATAAGTTAAAAACGTTGAATATAAATAATTGGAACACATCAAATGTTACAAGCCTGTTTTGTTTAGTAGAGGGTTGTACTGAATTAACCAATCTCGACCTTAGTAACTGGGATACAAGTAAGGTAACAGATATGAGAAGCGTTTTTAATCGTTGCTTAAAACTTGAAACAATAAATGTTAGCACTTGGGATACGAGTAATGTAACTAATATGAGTGAGATTTTTAATTCCTGTGAAAAGCTTAAATCCATTGATGTGAAAGATTGGGATACGAGCAAAGTTGTTAACATGAAAGGATGCTTTTCTAGGTGTACACAATTAGAGAGCTTGGACTTGAGTAACTGGGACACAAGAAAAGTAACATCATTTTATACTACTTATAATAACATGAAGTATAGTTTTTTTGAGAGATGTTACAACTTAAACAAAATAGTATTAGGAGAAAACTTTGACTTTGATGGAAACAATATTTCAGAAGAGAATAAAAAAGCAATTTTCCCTTCTACAACGAATCCAGAATATACAGCAAAGTGGCTTCGCGAAGATGGAGAATATGGACCATATACTACTACCTATTTAAGAGATAATTATGATGGATCAACTATGGCAGGAACTTGGATTAGAGAACGAACAAATCTATTGGTTACGTATAAGATTAATGGCGATACACCTGTAGGAGCAAGTGAATTACCAGAGGAAAAGTCTTATAATTTTGGAGAAGAAGTTACAGTTGCTCCAGATGCTACAGCGCCTGGATATGATTTTAGTGGATGGAGTAGAACTGGAACATTTGCAATGCCAGCAGAAAATGTTGAAATAACAGGATCATTTACCCCAAGAACAGATACTCCATATAAAGTAGAATACTATTTAGAAGATTTAAAAGCAGATACTTATACTTTAAAGAAAACAGATAATTTAACAGGAACAACAGATACAGAAGTAACAGCTACTGCTAAAGAATATGAAGGATTTACATTTGATAGTTCAATTGAAGGAACTAAACAAAGTGGAAATATCGCAGGAGATGGAAGTTTAGTACTAAAGTTATATTATAAGAGAAATTCATATAATGTAACTTATGCATATACTGGAGACGTTCCAAATGATGCAAGTAAATTACCACAAAGTGAAACTTATAAATATGGTGAAGAAATAAAAGTTCCAGAAGATGCAACAGCTGAAGGCTATACATTTAGTGGATGGATTAAAGATTATATAAATATGCCAGCTAAAGATATAGAGATAACAGGATACTTCATAGAGGAACCAAGATTATATAAAATAGAATATTATTTTGATAATGAACTAGATGAAGCTTTAGTAGAAATCTTAAATGCAGAAAAAGATGAGGAAATAAATCTAACACCACAAACTCCATTAAAACATGGAGAGAAGAATTATACTTTGGTTAGCAACAATCATAAAATAACAATAACAGTTAATGATGAAGATAATGTAATAAAGGTTTACTATGAAACTGATGTCCTAGATTATGCAATAGATGGTGATGAAGATGAGGTTGAAGGAGATGGTATCCCAGATAAATATCAAATAAGAATTACTTATAAAGTTCAAAATGGATCATGGAATGATGGAACAAATAATAATAAAGTAAATGTAATTACACTTTATGATAATAATGGAAATCCATCAGAAAAAGGCACAGGAAGTACAAAGGTTCCTGAAGTAGGAAGCAAACCTAATAAAGGATATACATATGGATATTGGAATAAAAATATTCCAAGTAAAGTAACAAATAAAGATAATGGAAAAGAATATGTATATTCTTATGAAACAGTAAAAACTATAGAATCAAATATATCAGGAGGCAAAGGAAAATCATCTAATCCAAAAACAGATGATGTTATGAATAGATACTTATTAGCAGGAGTAGGAGGAATCTTAGTTTTAATATTAGTAAGTAGAATTAGAAGAAGATATAGTAGAAAAGCTAAAAAGATTCAATTCTAACTATATTAAAACAAATACAAAATTAAAAAATTAAAAAAGATATAATAAAAAAATATATAAATTAAGAATAATATGATATTTAGGGGAGTACTATGGTTAAAAGAACTATAACTATAACAACCATTCTTTTATTACTATCAATGGTAGTAGGATTAACAATTGTATTAAATAGAGAAACTCTTGCTGCACCTATAAGTGGAACTTGTGGCGGTTGTACATGGATATTTGATACGAATGGTTATGTATTAACAATAAAACCAACTGATGGAGTAAGCGGGACTCTTGCAGATATTCGAGAGAGTAGAGATATACCTTGGACATCTAGAAGAGAAGAAGTAAAAAAATTAGTGGTTGAACCAGGTGTAAAGGCAGGAACTTATGCATATGGCCTTTTTCAAAACTTTTATAAATGTACCGAAATGAATATAGAAGGTTTAGATGTTAGTGAAACTAAATACCTAGAGTGGTGCTTTGATGCTTGTCCTTTAATCACAACTATTAATTTAGAAAATTTTGATGTTAGCAATGCTTTAAATATGTATGGTATGTTTTATAATTGCAATTCATTAAAATATTTAGATTTATCTGGATTCGATACAAGAAATGCAACTTGTCTATCAAGATGGTTTAATTATTGTAATAGGTTAACAACTATAAAACTAGGAGAAAATTTTGATTTCAAGGGAGACAATATAACATATCAGGATTACCAACTTATTTTTCCTACACCATCTGATGCAACACTTTATACTAAAAAGTGGATTAGAGAAGATAAAGCTTATGGACCATATACTGCTGCAGAACTTAGAGATAATTATGATGGCTCTACTATGGCAGGGACTTGGATTTGTGAAAGAGCAGGATATGCAGTGTCTTATGCTTATAATGGTCCTGTTCCAACAGGAGCAAGTGAACTACCAGCTAAAAAGGGTTATAGTATTGGATCTGATGTAACGGTAGCGGATCCTGCGACAGCTCCTGGATACACATTTAGTGGATGGAGCAGAACTGGAACTTTCACAATACCTGAAGAAGATATAGTAATAACAGGAAGTTTTATAGCAAACAATAATACATCATATAGAGTAGAACATTATTTTAAAGATATAGATTTAGATACATATACTTTAGGAGAAACTGAATCTTTAGTAGGCACAACAGACACTGATGTTATAGCAGAAAATAAAACATTTGAAGGATTTACATTTAATGAAACAGCCGATGGAACAATTCGAAGAGGGACTATTACAGGAGATGAAAGTTTAGTATTAAAGTTATACTATAGAAGAAATACATATAATGTAAGATATGAATATACTGGAGAAGTACCAGATGGAGCAAGTCGACTTCCAAGAAGAGCAACCTATGAATATGGGGAAGAAGTAACTATAGCTGATGATGCAACAGCAGAAGGATATACATTTAGTGGATGGAGTATAAAAGAAAACTTTGAAATGCCAGCAGAAAACATAGTAATAACCGGTAGCTTTACTGCTATTACTGATACATTAGGTGATAATGACGATAAACCAGAAGATCCAATAGAAAATGGAGAAACACCAAGTACACCTGAAAATGAAGTTAAACCTTCAAATACCGAAAATGAAGATAAAGATAAAGAGCAAGATACATTTATTAATTCAAATATTAAAGAAACAACAAAAACTATCTATAATCCAAAAACAGACGATGTAGTAAGTAAGTATTTAATATATGGAATACTAGGAACATTAGTGTTAGCAATAATAATTAGAATCAGAATAAAATATAGTAGAAAAGCAAAGAAAATTCAATTCTAAGCATAAAATACAACAAATCAATACCTAAATTAATATAAATAACTATAATTTAGAAGAAGGCCATAGGGCCTTCTTTTTAAGTCTATGTGATATTGAAAAATAGTCGCTTTTGTGATTAAATTGCAAGTAACAAACTTGAAAGGAATAGATAATATGCAAGCAAATAAAAAGGTTGTTATATTAGGAGGAGGTACAGGTACTAGCTTTGTTGTTAGAGGACTAAAATACTTCCCAATAGATTTAACTTGTGTAATTTCTGTTGCAGACAATGGAAAGAGTACAGGAAGATTAAGAAAAGAATTTGCTATTCCAGCTGTTGGAGATATTAGACAAGTGTTATCTAACTTGTCTACTTTACCTGATGACGTTAGAGATGTTATGGAATATAGAATTTCTTCATATAGTGATTTAGATGGACATGCTTTAGGAAACTTAATGCTAACTCAATTAATAAAAGAAACAGGTAGTTTAAAAACTAGTATAGATTATTTAAGCAAGATTCTTCAAGTAAAGAAGAAAGTATTACCTTTATCTGAAGATTGTTTAACTCTTATGGGTGAAACAGAAGAAGGTGATATAATAGAAGGACAAAGAGAGATTACTCTTGCAAACAGAAAATATAAAAAGATTTTTTATAAAGAAGATCCTCATGTGTTGCCAGAAGTTATTACAGCAATTAAAGAAGCAGATTTAATTATTTTAAGTACAGGTAGTTTATATACTTCTGTTATGCCACATGTTATTTGCAAAGAAGTAGCTAAAGCAATAAATTGTTCTTTAGGAAAAATAATGTATATATGTAATTTAATGACTCAACCTGGAGAAACTGAAGATTTTACTGTTACAGATCATGTTAATGAATTAGAAAAGTATCTTGGAAAGAATACTATTGATGTAGTTATTGCAAGTAATAGTAAACCATCTAAGAGATTATTACATAAGTATTCTACTGAAGAACAAAAAGATCCAGTTAGAATAGATTATGAAAATATAGAAAAAGCAAATTTCGAATTAATAGAAGATGATTTAATTACGACAGAAGATGGTACTATTAAGCATAATTCTATGAAATTAAGTGCTTTAATATTCTCATATTTGATGAGATAAAGAACATAGTTACTAAAGAATTGAGGTGATATCTATAAAAGCAGATTTAGATATAATTATTCCTTGTTATAATGCAAAAGAAACTCTTTTTAATACATTAGCATCTATAAGTATTCAGAAGAGTGCTCCTAAATTTAAAGTATATTTAATAAATGATAAATCAGATTATGATTATCAAGACGAGATAAATAATTTTTCTGATGTTTTAGACATAGAAGAAATAAAATTAGATACCAATTTAGGACCAGGGGGAGCTAGAAGAGAAGGAATTAATAGAAGCAATAGTGATTATATGATGTTTATAGATAGTGATGATTTGTTATACAACTGTTATTCTGTAAGAAACTTGTATCAAGCAGTTCAAGGTTATGATTTATGCATTTCGGATTTTATATTTGAACGAGATGGAGTAAGAGTTGTTAAACAAAGAAACAAGATATGGCTTCATGGAAAAATATATAAGAGGTCTTTTCTTGAACAATATAATATTAACTTTAATGATACTAGAGCAAATGAAGATAATGGATTTAATAGATTGGTATTATTAATGAATCCAAAAATAAAATATCTAAATAAAATTACTTATGTTTATAGAGAAAATTCAAATTCAATTACAAGAGCTAATAACAGAGAATATATGATATCTGGTCTTGAAGGATTTGCATTTAATATGAAATGGGCTATGGATGAAGCATTAAAAAGAGGTGCTGATAAGGAAGTGATATCAATGCTTTCTACATCAGTGCTTGTTTCTATGTATTATGATTTTTTATATACTATTAACGAATCAAATAACAAAGATATTCTAAAATATAGCAAAATAATAATGCCTTATTATTTAGAATATGATAAAGTTTCAAATGATTTTTTGGATAGTTGTTTTAAATATAAAGAAGGAGTTTTGGAAGAAGAAGACAAACATTATGATAAAGTTGTTACTTTTGATGAATTTATAAGGATGGTACAAAATTATGATTGATATTATTATTCCTTGTTATAATTCTCATAACACATTAAAAAACACTCTTAATAGTATAATAAACCAAAGTATAAAAGATAAAATAAAGGTCTACTTAGTAGATGATTGTTCAGATAAGAACTATAACTTATTTGTTGAACAATATAGTAAATATATTGATATTAAAGAAATAAGAATTAAAGAGAATGGTGGAGCAGGACTTGCAAGAGAATTTGGAATACAGAATTCTAATTCGAAGTACATAATGTTTGTTGATAGTGATGATCTTCTTTTTAGTTATCAAGCTGTTGAATCTCTTTATAATGAAATTGAAAAGGGATTTGACTATGTTAATTCAATAGAGTATGACGAAAAGCGTAGAAAGAATCTCATTTTAAATGGTAATGTTCATGGTAAAATATTTAGGAGAGAATATCTAGAAAAAAATGATATTCATTTTAATAGCACTAGATATCATGAAGATAATTATTTTACAAATTTTGTAGTACTAAGTGGAGCTAAGAAAAGTTTAATTAGGGAATGTACGTATTTTTATACTTTTAATAAAGACTCTATTACTAATGAAAGTGAAGAATTTGACCGTTTAGAAATATACTTTCAAAATATGAGAGACTTGATTAATATAATTACTCAAAAAGAATATTCAAAAGTAAGATTTGCACGCTATAAGAGAGAAAAATATCGATATTTAAGGCGTATTTACAAGACTTTTTCAGATGAAGAAAAAGCAATATTTAGAAAATGGATTGAAGAATATGATAAAGACTTTATGCAGTTTATAGATTTACCAGAGAGAGCCTTTGTTTGCAGCTTAATTGATTATCTAAATAGTATTATTAATAGTTAAAAAGGAGAACAAATGAACTTAAGAAAAGTTGGAATAATTGGATGTGGATTTGTTGGCTCATCAATTGCATTTGCATTGATGCAAAGCAAACTATATTCTGAAATGGTATTAGTAGATGTAAATAAAGATAAAGCAGAAGGTGAGGCAATGGATATTTCAGATGGCCTTCCATATGCAGCACCAATGAAAATATATGCCGGAAATTATGAAAATTTAGGAGATGCTTCTTTAATTATTATTACTGCTGGAGTAAATCAAAAACCAGGAGAAACCCGATTACAATTAATTGAAAAGAATAAAGCTATATTAGATAGCATTATTAGTGAGATTAAGAAGACACCTTTTGATGGTATTTTATTAATTGTTTCTAATCCTGTTGATATATTAACTTATGAAGCATTAAAGATATCGGGATACGATGAAAATAAAGTAATAGGAAGCGGAACAGTTTTAGATACAGCAAGACTTAAAGATGAAATTTCTATGCATTTAACAGTAGATTCACAAAATGTTCATACTATGATAATTGGTGAACATGGTGATAGTGAGGTTCCTGTATGGAGTATTACTAATATAGCTGGAGTTCCATTAAATAACTTTTGCGAACTTAGAGGTTATTACCAACATGAAGAGGGAATGAAGAAACTATATGAAAATGTAAGAGATAGTGCATATAGGATAATTGAAAGAAAAGGTGCTACTTACTATGGTATTGCTATGGCTGTTACTAGAATTGCTAGATGTATAGTAAGAGATGAACATGCGGTGCTTCCAGTGTCAACAGTTCTTCATGGTCAATATGGAATAGATGGAATAAGTTTGTCAATTCCATCAATTTTAGGAAAAGATGGGGTAGAGAAGGTACTAGAAATTGATTTAAATGAAGAAGAATTAAGATTATTACAAAATAGTGCTGATGAATTAAAGAGATTAATTTAAATAAAAATGAAAAAGGAGATAGTTTTGAGCTATCTCCTTAAATCTATATAAAATAATAGGAAAAATAAAGATGAAAACAAAACATATAATGATCAATAATATTCCATCAACTATATGGGGAGAAAATAGTAATAAGGTATATATAGCTGTCCATGGAAACATGTCTCATAAAGAAGATGAAGTAATAAAAATTTTATCTTCAAAAGTGTGTGAAATTGGATATCAAGTATTAAGTTTTGATTTACCTGAGCATGGTGATAGGAAATCGGATGTTTCCTATTTGTGCGATGTTCAAAATTGTGTGTCGGATTTGGAAAC